>JACPDV010000255.1 GCA_016183835.1 Armatimonadota bacterium | reverse complement strand
CACCCCGAGTCCGACCAGGGCGGGCCGCAGCTCGCCGGCGGGCTGGCGTGGCTCGACGTCGTCGAGCCACGGGTGCTCAACCTGGCCCCCAAACTCGCCGGCGGGAAGCCGACGCTCCTCTTCCTCACCAACTTCAGTGCCGTGGCCACCCTCCGCGACCTGCAGCGCCGGTTCCCGATGGACGCCGTGCTGGTTGCGCCTGGGTTCGCCAACGAGTTCCCCGGCCGCGACGTGTTCGACCGTGCGCTCCACAGCCGGCCGCGGTTCGACGGCTTCGTCCTCAGCCGCATCGCCGAGCGGACCATCCCCCTCGACGTGCAGTACGAGATCCTCCACCGCGTGGCCGACGACGGCGCCGGGCTGACCGTGATCGACCTGTTCGACCACTCCGACACCCTCAACCCCGAGTTCCTCGGCCTCAAGCCCACCGAGAAGGGCAACAACCTGCTCCCAGGCATCCCCTACGGCGCGCTGCGGCAGGTGGATCTCGCCCAACAGACCCGCTTCGCCGCCTTCAACTACTGGAACACCGGCGGCGTGATCCGCACCGAACCCGTGGAGAAGCCGCTCCCCGCCTTCCGCGTGGACATCTCGCCCTTCGGCAAAGGGCGTGTGGTGTGGGTCAGCACCAACAGCCATTGGGAACGCTACTGGGGCGGCCGCACGCTCCTCCCGCACGTCCAGCAGAACCGCAGCCAGTGGATCGACGACGACTACGCCTACAGCCACACCGCCAAAGCCATCCTCCGCTCGCTCGGCCGCGTGCCGGCGGCGCAGATCGTCAGCGTCGCGCCCGAAGGCAAGGCGGATCGCGACACCGTGCCGGTGGTCAAGCTCGCCTGCCCCGGCGGCACGTCGTTCGAGGGCACGCTGCGTTGGCAGCTTCGCGACACCTGGGCGGTGGTGGCTCAGCAGGGCAAGGCGAAGTTGTCGCTGCCGGCGGCGGGCGGCGAGATCGCCCTCGACCAGGCGGAGCTGCGCGACGCCGGGCGCTGCTTCCTCGACCTGTGGGTGGAGAACGCGGCGGGCGAGACGGTAGACTGGGGGAGCGGCTGGTTCGACGTTGATCGCGGCGTGGCGGCGCTGGTGATCACGCCGAAACACCCCCGGGGCACGCCGCGCGGACAGCCGCTGGAGGGTGCGGTCACCGTCGCCGGCGCGCCGGCCGGGAGCAGCCTGCGGCTGAGCCTGATCGACCGCTATGACCGCGAGGTGGTGCGCTCCACCACGCCCATTGCCGCCGGCCCGGTCAACTGGCGGATGCCCACCGACGGGCTCGACGGGCAGATCTGGCGGCTCCACGCCGACGTGGTGGCGGGCGACGGCAGCCTGGTGGCGCGAAGCTGGCGCACTCTCACCAGCCCGCATACCCGCGCCACCCGCGGTGGCTGGGCGCCGCTCATGACCACCAGCACCCTCGACTGCCCCGAGGCCGCGGCGCGGCGCGAGTTCCTCCGCCGGCTCGGCTTCCTCACCAACCGTCCGTACGGCCCGGGCAACGCTATCGAGGCCGAGGCCGCCGCGTGGAACGACATTCAGCAGTTCCCCTTCGTCCATAGCGTCACCGCCGCCACCGACGACTACAAGACTGACCACCTCACCGACTGGGAGGACCCCGCCGTCCGTGAAGACATCGACCAGGCGCACCGGCTCCTGGTGCGCGAGCTGTCGCCCTTCGGCCTGCGCGGCTTCAACCAGACGGACGACTCGGCCGCCGCCACCGTGCTGCCGCTGGGACCCTACACCACTATCGCCTTCCACCAGTGGCTGCGGCAGCAGTACGGCGACTTGGCCGGGGTCTGCCGGGCCTGGAGCTGGACGCCCACCGCCCAGGCCGTGCCGGACGGCGAGCTGCCCGCCGACCCCTACGTGGCGCTCGAGTTCCACGCCTGGCTGAAGGCGAAGTACGGCGACCTGCAGGGCGTGGCCAAGGCCTGGAAGCTGCCCACCGAGGGCTTCGGCTGGCTGCACACCTTCGGCACCATCCAGAGCGAGTGGCTTCGCAAGCTCAAGGCCGAGGGCAACGAGCTGCCAGCGAACGACGCCCGCGACTTCGTCGGCAGCCGCGACCGGACCGCCGCGCCGAACCCGTTCGGCGCGATCGGCCAGGCGAGCATCAAGCAGCAGTACGACGCCGGCAACACCGCGCCCTGGATCGATGCGCAGCACTTCCTCGAGCAGCGCTGGGTGGAGAACCTGAGCTGGGCGCAGACCGCCGCGCAGGCGGTCAGCCCCGAGCTGGCCGTGGGCACCGACGCGGGCTACTACGCCTCGGTGATGGCCGATGTCTTCGGCCGGCTGAGCTACGTGGCGCCCTACTACGACGACCGTGCCGTGAAGGTGGCGGTGGACCGTGGCCGGATGCGCCGCGACGGCGACTACGGCGCCTGCCTCGGCGCCTACGGCGAGAAGCCCGCCAACATGAGCGGCCGCCGCAGCCAGATCTGGGACGTCCTCTTCGCCGGCGGCAACAGCTTCTACTACTGGGCCTTCGGCGACGGCATCCGCGAAGACCTGACCCTCTCCGACAAGCACGCCCGGTACCAGTGCGAAGTGGTCGAGGAACTGAGCGGCGGGCTGGGCGAGCTGTTCACCGGCGCGCGGCGGATCTTCGACCCCATCGCCATCCTCGACAGCGAGACCTCCTCGCTCTGCGACCAACTCGAGAGGAAGGGCCAGCCGGTCACCAGCCAGGCCAACAGCATCGCCGCCTTCCAGTTCGCGTTCGAGGACCTGGGCCTCAATCCGCACACCGTCACCGGCGAGGAGCTGGCCGGCGGGTGGCTGGCGGCGAACGCGATCAAGCTGCTGGCGCTCCCCGGCGCGAACAGCCTGAGCGACGGTGAGATCGCGGCGGTGCGCGAGTTCGTGCAGGGCGGCGGCGTGGTGGTGGCGGACGTGCGGCCGGGCGGGCGGCTGCCGAACGGGAACGTGCGCGACGGCGCGGCGCTCGACGACCTGTTCGGCGTCAAGTCTGACCCGCAAGGCAAGGCGCCGCGGGTGCGCGGGAAGCTCTCGGCCACCGTGGGCGGCGCGGCGCTCGACTTCGGCGAGGCGCTGGCCGACCCGCGCGTGCAGCCGGCCGGGGCGCAGGCCGCGGGGAGCCTGGGCGGCGCCCCGGCGCTCTTCGCCAACGGTGCGGGCGCCGGCCGTGCGTTCCTGTTCAACGCCTCGTTCTCCAGCTACGCCACGTACCGCAACGAGGGCGGGGCGATCTGGCGTCCGTGGCACGCGGTGATGCACGACGTGGTGACGGCGGCCGGGCTGAAGCCGGCGTTCACGTGGACCAGCGGCGGGCAAGAGACCCCCGGGTTCGAGCTGAGCCCGTTCCGCCACGGCGCCGGGTACCTGCTCGGCGTGGAGGAGCTGGGCTGCGGCGACTTCGTCGGTGCGCGGCGGGCGGTGGAGCTGGCGCTGCCGGGCACGTTCCACGTCTACGAGATGCGTGCGGGGCGTTACCTCGGCAAGTTGAGCGTGCTGAAGGACGGGCTGCCGCGGAGCGGGCATCGGGCCTATGCGCTCTTGCCCTACGCGGTGCAGGCGGTGACCCTGCGGGCAGCCGAGTCGCGCGTGGCGCCGGGCGGCACGCTCCGCCTGTCGGCCGATCTGACGGTGGCCTCAACGGCAGGGCGCGCGCCGCACGTGGTCCGGATCGAGGCGCTCGGGCCGGACGGCAAGCCGTTCTACCCCTTCCGGCGCGTGCTGCGGATGCCAGGGAGGGGACCTTTGGCGGCCAGCTTCACGGTGGCCTACAACGACCCGCCCGGCGAATGGCGGTTCGTGGCGACGGACCTGGTCAGCGGCAAGACGGCGGAGGCGCGGGTGACGGTGGGGGGAGGTGGGCGATGAGCCGAGCCGCATCGGAAACCCGGTTCAGGCCCCCTCTCCCCCCGGGAGAGGGCGGGGGTGAGGGCTCGCGGGCCGGTCGGTTAAGCGGTCGGGCTCGCATCCGCCGTCACGTCTGGCCCTCACCGCAACCCTCTCCCGGAGGGAGAGGGCGCCGGACGGCGGGCATCTTGGCTCTGCTGCTCTCCGCTCTCGCCCACGCTCACGCAGCCCCGTCCGAGCGCCTCCTCGTCTACAAGGTCGAGCGCATCGACCCGGCCGCCGCGCCGCACCTCGACGGCCGGCTCGACGAGCCGTGCTGGCAGTCCAAGGCCACCATCGCCACCCTCCGCAACTTCCTCGGCCCGCTGGCCGGCGAGCTGTCCAGCCAGGGCAGCGAGTTCGTGCTCCTCACCGATGGCCGGAAGCTCTACCTCGGCGCCACCTTCCACGACTCCGACATGGCCGCCGTGCGCTACAACCCGGGCGCGGAGCCGTTCTGGAACGACTGCGCCGAGCTGTACTTCGACCCGCGCGGCGACGGCACGCGGCAGATCCAGCTCGTGGTGGACTGCGGCGGCACCCGCTGGTGGCAGAAGCAGGTCGACAACGGCTACGGCTGGTGGGAGGACCGCGCCTGGTCCACGCTCGCCGACTGGGACGCCGCCGCCGCGCGCGGCGCGGACGCGTGGACCATCGAGCTGGTGCTCGACTGCGCCTCGTTCGGCATCGACCCGCGGTCGGGCGGCGCCTGCGGGTTCAACGCCTGCCGCTTCCGGCTCGGCGGCGCAAAGCAGGAGTTCAGCGCCTGGGGCTACGACAGCGTGCGGCGGCAGAAGGCGATGCGCGCCTGGGGCCATCTCCTCTTCGGCGCGCCGGGGCAGGCGATGCGCGAGTCGCCGTTGAGCCCGGCGAACGTGCGGCGGATCTACCCGTCGCTCGAGGGCCGGGTGCTGGAGGTGCCGCGCGACACCGGGTTCGACGTGTTCGACGAAGACGGTGTGCGGAGGGTGAGTTTCGCCGAGCTGGCGGCGGCGCGGCTGAAGGAAGTGGCGGCGGCGCGCGAGGCCTGCCGTCAGGCGGTGGCGGGCGAACCGGAGGCCGTGACGAAGGCGGAGGCCGAGGCGGACGCGCTGGCGCAGGCAGCGGCGGGCGAGCTGACGATGGGCGCGTACGATCGATTGGCCGATGCCGCGCAGATGCTGGCGGCCCGGTTCGATGAGCTGCGCTGGCGGGCGAAGCTGGAGGCGCTGGTGCGGCGGGCAACGGCGAGCGGAGGCGGGCGATGAGCCGTGCGATGGCTGGCAGCCGCGCCGTGCTTACCTCACCCCCCGGCCCCCTCGCCGCAAGCAGAGAGGGGGAGTCGGAGAGCGGAGCGCAGCGCCCGCCTTCGCGATTCTCGTCCACTCCCCCTTTCTGCCTGCGGAGAGGGGGCCGGGGGGTGAGGTTGGCTGGGGCGGCGATCGCCGTCCTTTCTGCCGCCGCCCTCGCCGTCCCCCTCCCGCCCGACTGGGACCCGTCCGACTCCGCCTTCCAGGCCACGGAATCCCACACCACCAAGCTCGTCGAGGAGGGTGACCGCAAGGGCTGGAGCGAGCATGTCGACAGTGTCCGCTTCGGCGCCTACGGCTTCAGCGTGACCCAGCGCCTGGATCCTGAGCACGGCCAGCCCGAGCAAGCGCGGCAGGTCTGGGGCGACGCGTTCGTCGGGATCGCCGGCATGAAGCCGGCGTTCTACATGAGCAGCAACTGGAGCCCCTGGGACTTCCTCAGCGCCGCGGTCCGGCTCGAGGGCGACGCGGCCGAGGTGCCGCAGCCCACCCGGCGCGCCCGGCTGGCCTGCCTCGGACTGCGCGAGGTGACCAACCGGCGGGTGGTCGCCGAGGCGGACTGGGTCGATGCCGCCGGCGGGCTGCTGCGGGCGCGCTTCGTCGTCTGGCGTGGCGTGGACCGGTTCGGCCTGGTGCTCCGCTACGCGCCGCCGCAAGGCCGGAACGTCGTGAAGCTGCAATACGTTCTGGTGTGCCAACCGTACGACTACTCGGACCGTGGCTACTGGGAGCGGCGGCGCTGCCTCACCACGGCGGGCCGCAGCGTGGAGCTGCCCGAGCGGCAAGATGTGACGGTCGACCTGGCGGCGGAGCCGCAGCTCGTGCTCCACAACCGGTACGCCCAGAGCGACTCGGGCACGTTCCTGGGGCTCGACGCCGGGTGCCTGGCGGGCGTGACGGTGCGCGGCGAGGGCGCTACGGCGCAGGTGAGCCTGACACCGAAGTCGCCCGCCACGCCGGTGGCGTTGGTGCTCGGCGACTGGGTCAACGAGGGCTGGGCTCTGGCGGCCGGCCGGTTCTTCGCCGCGCGGCCGGCGGTGGCGGACGAGCTGGCGAAGCTCTCCACGCTGGAGCTGCCGCCGCCGGCGCCGGCCGAGTCGCCGGACGACGCGGAGGTCGACGCGCTCGTGCAGCGGCATCCGGAGCTGGCGCAGCAGCTCGGCAACGAGCTGGCGACGGCGCGGGCGGAGCTGGCGGCGGCGTGGCAGGCGTGGCGGCAGGCTGGGGCGGATCCGCCCCCCGCGCTGCTGGTGACGCTGGAGACCCGGCGGACGGCACGGGACGAGGTGTACCGCCGCTTGCGCGAAGCCTGGGTGAAGGCGAAGCTGTGGGGCGGGTGACCCCCGCGAGGACCGCCAATGGACGCTGAATACGGACACACTGCAAGGTTCTACGACGACTTCGGGCCTTACCGTGAGCGGCCGGATGTCGCGTTCTACGTGGAGGAGGCTCAACGCTCGGGCGGGCCGGTCCTCGAGCTGGGTTGCGGGACCGGCCGGGTGCTGCTGCCCACGGCACGGGCGGGGATCGCGATCACCGGGCTGGACGCGTCCGAGGCGATGCTGGCGCAGTGCCGCCGGCGCGTCGCCGACGAGCCGGCGGACGTGCAGGCGCGCGTGACGCTGGTGCGGGGCGACATGCGCGACTTCCGGCTCGACCAGCGCTACGCCCTGGCGACCATCCCCTTCCGCCCGTTCCAGCACCTCGTGACCGTGGCGGAGCAGTTGGCCTGCCTGCACTGCGTGCGCGAGCACCTGCGCCCCGACGGCCGGCTGGTGATGGACCTGTTCAACCCGTCGCTCCCCGCGCTGCTCGACGAGCGACGGTTGACCGAACAGCCCGAGGGCGGGCCCTACACCACCGCCGAGGGGATCCGGGTGCAGCGCTCGAGCCGCATCGTGGAGCGCGACCTGGCGACGCAGGTGTTGACGGTGGAGCTGGTCTACGAGCTGACCCACCCGGACGGGAGCACGGAGCGCCTGGCGGACCGGTTCCCGATGCGCTACCTCTTCCGCTACGAGGCGGAGCATCTCCTGGCCCGTGCGGGCTTCGAGCTGACGGCGGTCTACGGCGGGTTTGACCGCTCGCCGTTCGGGACGGTGTGTCCGGGCGAGATCATTCTCGACGCGCGGCCGGCAGGGTGACCGCGACCATGCACCTTGCTCCGGCATCCCCAGGCGCGTCAGTACTGGTCCGCGGATGGGTCGTTCGGCTCACGTAGCGCCGCCGTGTGGCACTGGCAGTCTGCTGCCAGTGCCCGGGCAGACGTAGGTAAGCCGAGCGTTGGCGCCCGCTGGCCAGCCCTCGGTCTGATTGGGACACTGGCAGCAGACTACCAGTGCCACACGGGCTCAGGCTACTGGTCTGGGCAGCACCTTGGTGCTTGCGGCGGCCCGACCGCGCTGCTCATGCCCGGTGCCTGCTCTGCCAGGTAGTCGAGGTGCTCAAGCCCGGCGGCGATGGACTCGGTCAGCGCCGCGGCAGCCTGAGGCCGACGGTGATTCCCTTGAATAGGGCGGAGGAGAAGCCGGAGATGATCTTGCCGATGATGATCTCGTTGACCGTGATCGGGTTGACCCGGTACTCCTCGATCGTCTTCACCGCACCTCCATCACCACCACCCCCCGCGGCGGCACTTTGACGCGGACCTTGTGCCCGTCCGGGTGGATCGGCATGTGCGGATAATCCGTCAGCACCCGCACCTCGCTCAGCTCGCGGCCGAAGTCCAGCTCGGGGATCACATACCAGTGGCTCTCGTTCCCCACCACCGCGCGGATGCCGCCGCCGGGCAGGTCGAACGCCGCCACCCGGATGGTCTCTGCCCGCGCCGTCACTCGCACCGCGCCCGTGAGGCGTCCCACGCAACGTTCGCCCTTGCGCCGTACAGCGCGCACGCGATGCCGCCGGCGCGGAGCAGCACGTCTGGTGCAGGCAGGCCGTCGGGCAGCGCGCCGATCAGCACCACCGGCCCGCCCCGGTAGCCGAGCACCGCCGCCAACTCGTCCGCCGGGAGCAGCTCGGGGCAGGGCACCAGCAGCGCGCCGTCCAGCTCCCCCAGCTCCTCGACGCGCGCGATGCACGGCACCGGCGCGCCCACCGAGAGCAGCTCGTAGAGCCACTTGTGCGGCGTCCACCGGCGGTCGGCGAGGTAGGCCTCGAGCTGACGTTCGAACGCGGCGTCGGACCACAGCAGCATGGCCCCGCGCGGCCGCAGCACGTCCGCCCCGAAACCCAGGTCCCAGCGCCGGTTCAGCCACTCCCATTCGTGGGGCAGGACGGAGTCGGAGAGGCACGCCACCGGCCCGGCGGAGCAGTGCTCCCAGCGCCCTCCCCGGCGGTGGAAGAGGTGGGCCAGCGTCAGGATCTCGCGCTCGGCGAGGGTCGGCCCGTGGCGCAGCAGGTCCCATTGCTCGTTGGTGTCGTGCACGCCGTTGAGGCAGTGCAGGGGCAGTTCGGGAACCGCCGCCTTCATGGTGAGCAGCATGGCCTGGTAGTCGTAGAACGCGTTGGTCTCCACCCCTGACTCGGCGCCGAGGCTCACGCCGGCGGAGACAGTCTCCACCACGAACCCGTCGATGCCCGTCGCGGCCAGCTTGCGGTAGTCCACGCCGTAGCGGTACAGCGCTTGGTACGGGTCGCGGGTCCAGGTGGAGTTGAGCACAAGCTTCTTCCCCGCGGCGTGGAGCGTGCGCGTGGCCTTGGCGAAGAACTGCTCCCACCGGGCGGCGTAGAAGCGGATCCAATCGGCACGCGCCTCTGCCCAGATCCGGTCCGCCGGCACCTTGCGGCCGAGCCAGTCAGCGAACTGGGCCACCATGTCGGCCGAGTAGTCGGCGCGGTGGATGGGCAGCCGCGGGCTGCTGTAGCCGTCGGCCGCCTGCCAGCCGTCGAAGCCGTAGTCCGTCAGCGTCACGGCCAGCCGGTCGACGAACCAGTCCTCGTAGAGCGTGCCGTCGGACAGGTGGCGGAGCGGGTTGAGGCAGCCGAGGGAGTGGCCCGCCAGGTCGGTCTCGTGCACCTCCGGGTGCGCGGCGCACCAGGGGCTCTGGTAGGGCTGCCCGTCGATCCACGAGCTGAAGAGGTTGAAGAAGCTGGCGTAGACCGCGATCCCGCGGCCGCGCAGGTGGGCGACCAGCTCGCGGAGCTGGTGGTTGGTCCACTCCTGCCGGTTCCGCTCCACGCCCAACGGCCGCGCCGAGTAGGAGCAGTGGTCGGGCGGCAAGAGGCGCTCCTCGCCGAGTCCGTCGTGCAGGTGGACGAAGTCGGGCGTGAAGAGGAGCAGGAGCACCGCGTCGGGCACGAAGCCGGCGTTGGCCAGGAAGCGCTCCACGCCGCGGTCGGGGTCGTTGACTTCGAAGCCGATCAGCTCGATCCAGAGCCAGCGGTCGTGGGTCTTCATGGTTTCCGCTTCTTCAGGGTGTCGAGGAACACGGCGCCTAGGATCACGAGGCCCAGCACCACCTTCTGGGTGTAGGGCTCCACCCCGCGGAGGTTCATGCCGTTCTGGATCACCGCGATGATGCAGGCGCCGATGAGGGTGCCGAGGACCTTGCCCTGACCACCGCTCAGGCTGGCGCCGCCCACCACCACGGCGGCGATGACGTACAGCTCGTACATCTGGCCGTAGGTCGGCGAGCCGCTCTTGAGCTGCGAGGCCGTGATCACCCCGCCCAGCCCGGCCAGGGCGCCGCAGATCGTGTAGACCGCCACGAGCAGACGGTTCACCCGTACACCCGAGAGCCGCGCCGCGTCGCGGTTGCCGCCGGCCGCGTAGAGCTGCCGGCCGAAGACCGTGCGGGTCATCACCAGGTGCGCGATCCCGTACAGCAGCAGCATCAGCCCGACGGCATTGGGGATCCCCGCCGTGGCGCCGCGTCCGAGCCAGGTGTAGGCCGCCGGCACCTGGTACACCGACTGGCCCGCGCAGAGGATGAACGCCAGCCCGCTGGCGACCAGCATCATGCCCAGGGTGACGATGAACGGCGGGATGCCGAGCGCCGTGACCGTCAGTCCGTTGAACAGCCCGATCACCGCGCACGCGGCGATGCCGCCCAGGCTGCCGGCGATCAGGGCCGCCGGCCCGGCCTGCTCGCCGCCCCACCGGCGGATCAGCACCGACGCCACCACTGCCGAGAGCGCGATCAGGCTGCCCACGGACAGGTCGATCCCGCCGGTGATGATGACCAGGGTCATGCCGATGGCGATGGTGGCGATGACCACGATCTGGTTGGCGATGTTGAGCAGGTTGTCGCGCTTGAGGAAGACGGGCCAGCGGTGCGGCCGGGGCTGCACGACCCGGGTGTTGGCGAGCTTCGCGGAGATGCCGGCCAGGTCGCGGAGCAGCGGCCACTCGGCGGTGAAGTGGTTGCAGACGAGCAGCTCGGGCGGCGTGCCGGCGTCCACCATGCGCTCGATGGTGCGCCGCGCGTCGGACGGCTCGCCGACGGCCAGGAACACCTGCCGGGCCCGGGTGCGCTGCAGCGCCTCCTGGATGCCGGAGACGAACTCCCGGTCGTCCGCGTTGTCGCGGGCGACCACGAGCACGTAACTCGCGGCCGCCAGGTCGCCCAGCCGCGGACCGAGGTCGCGCACGGCTTCGCGCCCATTCGGGTACTGCTCGGCGACGGTGAGCAGGCTGAGCACGGCGCACAGCGCCAGCAGCACGCCGAGCATGCCGTAGTCGGCGGCCAGCCGGCCGAGCCTCGCCTTCACGCTCCGGCCTTCTCCGCGTCGGCCTTGCGGTAGAGCTTGGTGGGGATCAGCGTCTCCGCCGCAGGCTTCTCACCGTTCAGATAGGCCAGGATCGCCTCCGCAGTCTTGGCGCCGATCTGGTCGGGGAACTGGATCGGGTCGGCGTAGATCTTGCCGTCTTTGATCGCCTGCAACCCCTCGGGCTGGCCATCGAACCCGATGATCTTGATCTGGTCGGCCTTGCCGGCGGCCTCCAGCGCGGCGCGGGCGCCGAGGGCCGAGGGGTCGTTGATGGCGAAGATGGCGTTCAGGTCCGGGTGCGACTGGATCAGGTCCTGCGTCGCCGCCAGGCTGGGGGCCTTGTCGCCGCCGCCGGGCAGCGTGGCGACGACCTCCACGTGGTTGCCCGGCTGCTTGTTCAGCTCGGCCAGCCGCGCCTTGAAGCCCTTGGTGCGGAGCATGACGCTCTCCACGACCGGGTGGTCGAGGATGGCCACCTTGCCCTTCCCGCCGACGGCCTCCACCACGGCGTCCGCGGCAAGCCGCCCGCCCTGCAGGTTGTCCGTGGCGATGTGCGAGATCACCTTGACCGTCTTGTCGAGGCAGGCGATGTCGGCGGTGAAGACCGGGATCCCGGCGTCGTTCGCTTCCTTGATGGCCGGCCCGATGGACTTGCTGTCACAGGGGCAGAGCACGATCGCGGCGACCTTCTTGACGATGAAGTCCTTGACCTGATTCTGTTGCTTGGCCACGTCGAAATCGCCGCTGACGGCCTCCACGCGGTACCCGGCCTTGCCCGCCTCGGCGCTCAGCGAGTCCGCGATGGTCTTGAAGAAGGGGTTGTTCATGGACAGGACGGAGAGGCCGATCACGCCCTTGTCGCCGGCGGCCGCGGCGGGAGGCTGCGAGGTGGCCGGCGGCGCCGCCGGGTTGGACGGCGCCGGGAGCTGCTCCGGCTCCGGGGGTTTGGAGCAGGCGGCGACGAACAGCAGCGCAGACACCCAGAGCAGCTTGCGCATCACGGTCTCCGGAGCCGGTGGCGCCCTGTTCCCGCAGCAGCGCCGCCATCCTCCGGCCAGAGCCGCCGTCTGCCGCTCCCCGCCGCGACCCGCTCACGCCGCGGGCGTGACGTGGTGGAGGCGCAGCGGCGTCCCGGCCTCGAACGGTGTGGCGCCCTTCTCGAACCGAGGCAGATCCGTCAGCGTCGGCAGGTGTCCGGCGTACGGGCCGGCGATCAGCGTCTCGCGAGCCTCGACCTCGATCCGGAACATCAAGGGCTTGTACTGAGTGTCGTTGAGGAGGCTCGACGTGTAGCCGTTCGTCTCGAACACGTGCGACAGCGTGCCTCCCGCCTCGACGGCGAAGTGCGCCCACTCACCCGAACCGGCCGCTTTGGGCCGGGACGTGCAGATCAGGGGCGTGCCCTTCGCCGGGATGAACACCGCCCGCACGGTGTCGAACGTGCATGGCTCCAGACCCGGGTTGTTGAACCGGACCTCGATGTGGTATTCGCTCATGACGCAGTCCGCCCGGTCCCACGCGTGGTAGACGCTCCCGAAGGCCCGCGCCGTGACAGTTACGGGCCGCAGCTCCGGCATCCGGAACCCGTTGGTTTCCATCGACTGCTCCTCCCCTGGCTCCGCCGGTCGGCGCCGGCCGCCATGCGTCCGATCAGTTCACCACCTGCACCTGCGCCACCTGCCCAAACGGCGTCCCTGCGAGCTGCCACACCACCCGCTTGTCGGTGGTCACCTCGAACAGGTGCGCGCCGATCTTCGCGCCGCCGTCCTGCGCATTCCAGTTGCAGACCAGCGTGTTGCCGTTCGCCAGCCGCTTCACTCCGGCGATGGTGGCCAGGTTGATGTCGGGCACGTCGTTGTCGCCGAGCTCCCACACCACCCGCAGGTTGAGGTCGTACTCGATCACGCTGTGCGATGCGCCAATCAGCGTGTGCCCGTCCTCCAGCCGCAGCGCCGTCACCGGCATCGGCGGGGTGGGGAAGGCGCGGATCACCTTGCCGTCCCGGTCGTACTCGCGCACGGCACCCTCGGCGGTGAACGGCACCAGGTACGTGCCCTCCGGTGTCTTGCGACAGAAGCGGAATTGCGCGTGCGGCTCCTTGACCGGCGTCGAGAGCTGCACCTGGTGGACGATCTTCCCGGCGCGGTCCACCTCGATCAGCCGGCACTCGCCGACGATGCCGATCAGCACCCGGCCGTCGGGCAGCGGCTGGCAGGTGGGGATCTCGTTCGGCGCCTGCGTGGTGTGCTCCCAGACCACCTTGCGCTCCGGGGTCACCTCACGCACGCCGTGGGTCCAGGCGACCAGCACGTTGCCGTTGTCGAGCCGCCACACATCCTGCGGGTGTGGCACGGGGTACTCCCAGCTTATCTTGCCGTCGGGCTCCAGGATCACCGCCTTGTCGGCGGTGTGGCTGGTGAGCAGCAGGCGATGCGGGCCGTAGGTCTGCTCGTGCCAGAAGCTCGCCGCCAGGGGCGCGCCGGTGCTGCCCAGCCCCAGCGGGTTGCGCGGGTCGACATCCAGCTCGGGCCACACCAGCTCGCCGCGGAGCTGCGCCTCTTCGCGCTGGAAGCTCCCCAGCCGGAGCGAGTTGGAATCGAGCCAGAGCACGATGGCCTGCCGGTCTTCGGCGCCGACGATGGGGCGATGCGTGGCGTCGAGGAGCGCCTGGCCGATCCGTGAGGCGCGGGCGCCGAAGCGGCCGGGGATGGTGCGCGAGCCGCCGTGCACGCCGCTGTAGGCGCTGGTCATGTCCTGGTACATGGCGCCGGCGAACCAGAAGGTGTAGCCTTCTCGAAGCGCCTCGTAGCTCATGTCTTCGGGTCCCTGGTGCTTCTCGCGGTGACAGGGCACGCAGCGGGCGTCGAGGATGGGCTTGATCTGCCGGTAGTAGCTGATGGGCTCCACCTGCGGCAGCTCGGGCTGGAGCGTCGAGGGCGGCCGCTGGAGGGCGAGCGGCGTGCCTTCGGGCGCGGAGGCGCCGTGCGGCCGCTCGTGGCAGCCGCGGCAGGTGAGCTGCTCGCCGGGGTGGACGAAGGCCACCGAGCGCATCGACTGCACCGCCATGCGGTTCTCGTCGAGGACCTGGAAGATCAGCTCCTTGGCCGGCGGGGCGGTGAAGTAGACACTCCCGTCCGCCTCCACCGGGACGATGCCGAGCGGGATGCGCGGCGTGTTCTCGCGCTCGTAGCCGATCATCGGCTCGCCCATCGGGTGGTTGGTCTTGAGGCAGTTCTGGGTCACGCGCAACCAGTGGATCTTCGTCCCCGCCGGGAAGGGGAGGTCGGAGTCGTAGACGTTCATCACGGCGATGGTGGCAGGCTTGCCCGGCTCGATGCGCGACGGCACCACGGGCGGACGCGGGCGCGGGCGGAGCGGGATGGGATCGATCAGCCGCAGCCGCTCGTCGGGCGTGCCGGGCAGCTCGGCGAGGCCGAACAGCAGCTCCTGGTTGCCGTAGCGGTCGAGGAGCGCCAGGTCTTCCCACACGTTGCAGAGGTAGAGGTCGTCGCTCAGCGGCCACGGTGTGCCGAACTTGTAGTGCCGCCGGCCGGGCATCTCGGTCTCGGGAAACGGCTCGCCCGGCGTGACCCGGCGGACCTGGCTCATGTGGTGGTCGTCCTCGACGCGCAGATCGAGCATGCCGAGCGTGCCGAATACCTCGCCGTGGTGCGGCGCGGCGGTGAAGAGGAAGCGCTGCGACCCGGGCACCTGGCGGATGCCCATCTCCACCAGCGGCGCACCGATGCGGCTGTCCATCTCCCGCCCGTCCGGCCACTTGCCCCACAGGGCGTGGTCGAGGAAGGTGTCGTAGGGCAGCGGGTAGTTGCCGTGCGGTGCGCGCGGGTCGGTGCCGTCGGGCCCGGAGAACCAGGCGCGCGAGCCGAGGCAGTTCTCGCGGTCGGTGTAGTCCCAGCGGGTGTAGACCAAACGACCGTCGGCGGTGACATTGGGGTTCCACTCGCTGGTCTCGTAGTAGCTGAGCGGGGTCAGGTCGCTCCCGTCGTCGCGCACGGAGAAGAGGGTGTAGTTGCGCACCTTCAGGTACGCGGCGAAGCAGCGGATGTGCCCGCCGCGGCGCTCGCTGCTGAAGGCGATGCGGCCGCTCGGCAGCCAGCACGGGTCGAAGTCGTCGTCGGCGCCGTCGGTCAACTGCGTCAGGTCGCTGCCATCGGCGTTGACGCGGAAGAGGTGCCAGCAGGTATCGCGCGAGTAGGTCCATTTGTGTTCGCGGTTGGGCGTCCAGGAGAACACGATCCGCCGGCCGTCGAAGTCCAGGTCGGGTGTGGCGAAGGCGCCGAAGTCGAGCTTGCGGCCCTTGAAACGGCCGTTCTGCACGACGGAGTCCGCCAGCAGGTTCACCGCTTTCGGCTTGGTGCGGAAGTTGCGGATCAGGTACAGCCCGCCGCCCGGCAGGGCGTTGAAGCCGAAATACTGCGTGACGAAGTGCCCGCCCTGGTAGTCGCCGGTGGCCGGGTTGGAGCGCACCGAGCCGGCGAAGGTGCCGCGGGCGACGCAGAACAGCGTGTCGAAGTCGAGCAGCGGGTCGCTCAGCGCGAGCTGACGCCGGACGGCGCAGACAGCCAGGTAGAGCCCGAGGTCCGCGGAACCGCCGCCCGCCGGCCGGCGTCCGGCAGCGTCGCGCAGCACGGCCAGGTCCCGCGTGGCCCCGTCGATCCCCGGACCGCCGGCGCTCGCGCGGAGGTCCGCCAGCAGCGCCTCGGTCCGCCGCAGCACGGTGCCGAGCGGCCCGCCGTCGGTCTCCCACACCAGCGCCTGCCGGTCGTAGACCTGCTCGGCCGCTTTGACCCGGTCCATCCAGGTGCCGCGGGCGTCCGGGTAGTCGATGCGGTTCCACCCGCGGAGGTCCCAGCTCCACTGGCGCAGCACGGCGTCGCGGATCGAGTCCGGCGCGACACTCTTCAGCCCGAGCTGCTCGGACGTGTGCGCCAGTGCGGCGCGGAGCGGGGCGGGGTCCTCGGCGGGCGGCAGCGGCTGGAGGGCGATGGGCATGCCGCCCGGGATGGCCTCGCCGCCGGCCTGCACCCAGGCGGTGTTCGGCTTCCACTTCGCCTCGATCGCGGCGGGCGAGGCGTCGCGGTACACCTTCCGCTCGGTCTCGTCGAAGTGCCACAGGGCGATGGTCTCGGCGTCCGGCGTCAGCTCCGTCTCCGGTACGCGGATGTCGCGTACACCGCGCGAGATCCGCACCTCGTCGACCGCGCCGCTGCACATCAGCTCGCCGCTGACGAGCGCGCCGAAGGCGAGCGGGCCGGGGATGCGCGCGGCCGCGAGCGGCGAGAGGGCCTGGTCGACGACCATCTGCCCATCGACGAAGAGCCGGGCGCGGCTGTCTTCGAGGACCATCGCCGTGGGTGGCCGAGGCCTTGGTCTCGTTGGCGATCAGGATGTTGTAGCCCTTGGAGGCATCCAGCCTGGCCCACAGCTCGACGGTGATGGGCAGGCTGCTGAAGGCGGGGTCGGGCTCGACGATGGCGCAGCCTTCGGTGACGGGCAGGACGTCGCCGAAGACGGCATCGGGTCGGTCTGCGGCGGTCGCTGCGGTGGCGAGGACGAACGCGAACAGCAGGCGCCTGCCGTGACGCGGCATGGTGCGGCTCCGGATGGCCGCGCGCCTTCGCCGCGCGGCCGCCCGCACCTGCCGGTCGCCCCTAGCGCGCGAACTCCCAGACGCGGAGCTGCTTGCCCTCCGCATCGCGCAACCGGATCCAGTCGATCTCGATGTGACCCGGCGCATTCGCCGGGTCGAACCGCAAGCCGCCCAGCGTGCCGGGACAGGGCAGCTTCGCCGCTGTCTCGTGCCATTCGCCGTCGTGCGGGAACGCCATCGGCACCGCCCGCTCCGCCTTGAACGAGCCCTCGCCCGGCAGCCCCCAGAACGCATTCACCGGACCCGACGCCGTGGACTTCATCCGTACCTCCAGCGTCACTTCGCCTTTCGCCGCCGGCACCTGGAAGGTGGCGATGGTCGCCAGACCGCCCGACGCCTCCAGCACCAGGATCCCGTCCTTGATCGACATCGTCAGGTTGCGGATCAGCCGCCAGCCTTCCAGCAGCACGGTGTTCGGGTCGTAGGCCGGGTTCGGCACCGGGCGCACCGCGCCGACCTCCGTCAGCCACGCCTCCAGCAGCGCGTCCAGCTCCTTCACGCGCCCCGGCTCGCGCTCGGCCAGGTTGCTCGTCTCGCCCAGGTCGTCGCGCAGGTTGTACAGCTCGTAGCGGTGCGCCTTGTCCGGTCCGTCGTGGAAGCAGCGGATCAGCTTCCAGTCGCCCCGGTGGACGTAGGCGGAGGGCACCGTGCCGATATTCGGCCCCATCGTGTGTGGGAAGAAGCAGTACACCGTGTCCCGCGGCTGCCCCTGCCCGAGCAGCGCCGGCACCTGGCTGACCCCGTCCAGCTTCACCCCTTCGGGTGGCTTCAGCGCCAGCATCTGCAGCACCGTGGGGAGCCAGTCGACGCTGGAGAGCATCGCGTCCGTGACCCCGCCCGCCCGGGTTCGGCCGGGCCAGCTCACCAGGCACGGCTCGCGCGTGCCGCCCTCATAGATGGTCGCCTTCCCGCCGCGCAGCGGCGCGTTGCTGGTGATCGGCACGCCGTAGCCGTCCGGCTCGTTGACCCAGTGCACCCCGCCGTTGTCGCTGAAGAAGACGACGATCGTGTTGCCGGTCAGGTTCTGCTCGTCCAGGCAGTCGAGCAGACGGCCGATGTTCTGGTCGAGGCTGTGGACCATGGCCGCGTAGACCGGATGCCGTTGGAGGCTCTCGGGATGCGCGGCGATCTTCCGCCGGTAGTACTCGATCAGCTCGGGCTTGCCGCCCCACGGCGAGTGGACCGAGAACGCCCAGTAGTTGAGGTAGAACGGCCTCTCGCGGTTCTCCTTGACGAAGGCGACGGCGTCGCTGGCCATGCGGTCCTCGAGGTGCTCGCCGGGCTCGCCGGTGAAGTGCAGCTTCTCGGGGAACTTCCACGGCGCCACGTAGCTGCCCGCCGGGCCGGGACCGGACGTGTGCGGCAGGTCCACGTCGAAGCCCTGGTGGAGGGGGTCGTAGGGCTCGGCGCCGAGGTGCCACTTACCGAAGTGGCCGCAGCGGTAGCCGGCGCTGTGGAGCACCTCGGCGAGCGTGGTGTACTCGAGCTTGAGGCGCGTGGCGCTGACGGGCTCGAGGAGCTTGCGCTCGGGCCCGGCCTTCTCCTGCACCACCTCGGCCAGGATCTCCTCGGGCACGTGCCCGACCGGCGTGGTGATCCCGATGCGGGCGGGGTAGAGGCCGGTGAGCACGCTCGAGCGGGTGGGGGAGCAGAGCGGGTTGGCGGCGTAAGCCTGCGTGAAGCGGAGGCTGCGCGCGGCGAGACGGGCGAGGTTCGGCGTCTCGTAGACGGTGCCGGGGTTGTAGGGGCTGGTGTCGCGCCAGCCGAGGTCGTCGGCGAGGATGAAGACGAGGTTGGGCGGCCGGTTCTGGCCGAGGGCGCGTCCGCCGGCGGCGAGCGCGGCTGAAGCCGTGCCGAGGCGGAGGAAGTCGCGGCGGGAGAGGTCCGGCATGGGCGGGCTCCGGAAGGTCACCCGCCGTTTCGCGCCGTCCCGGCCGAACCCTCCGCGGCGGCCCGCGCCAGCTCCGCTACCCACCGTTCGGTCGCCCGCGGTGTCCGCAGCCGGACCACCCTCAGGTGCGGCAGGGGGTACGTGATCAGCTTCTGCTCCAGGTCCGCGCGCATCGCCCGGTGCCGCCGGATCTGCCACAGAAAGAGCGAGTCGCGCGAGAGGAGCTCGCGCAGGCTCTCGCGGTTGGTGCCCCACAGCAGCTCGCGGCGCCAGTACCGGGCGGCGGTGCGGCGGAGCAGCCGCGCCAGAATCAGGGGGTAGGAGTAGTCGAGCCAGACCACCGTGTCCGCGGCCGTCCAGACCATCGGCTGGACGCGCCGGTAGTTGCCGTCCATCACCCAGCCCGGCAGATCCACCTGCTCCTCGACCAGGTCCATGAACTCGAAGCTGTCGCGCATGGTCCAGCCGGGCAGCCAGTTGAGGGCGTCCAGCTCGATGTGGGGCACCTCGAGGATGGCGGCCACGCGGCGGGCGAGCGCCGACTTGCCGGAGCCGGTGTTGCCGACGATGGAGAGGCGGCGGGGAAGGGCGGCTGGCATGCGCGACTCTTCGCCGGCCGGCGTGGGCTCCTTGCAGCGCCATCAGGGGATCCCTCCCGACCAAGCCAGGTTGTTAGCGGCCGCGCAGCGGCGGAATCACTCCGCGAGGCCGCAAGGCCGAACAGGAGGTACGCCATGTGTGACGCGCGTGACTGGGCGCAGAAGGCCGTCGACAAGCAGAAGGTACGCTGCCCGTACCTTGGCTCCTCGGTCGATGTGACGGATGCAGAGGTTCACATTACCAGCCGACACCCGGAGCTCCTGCCGAAGTTTCGGGAGGAGGTTCTGCTGACGATTGAGGACCCGGATGAGGTGCGGCTTAGCCGGCGCGAGGCCGACGCTCGTTTGTTCGTGCGTTGGTTCCAGGATGTGCCGGGCAGGAAGCTGGTGGTGGTCGTGGGAAGCGATCTGCCAGAAGGACGGCACTTCGTGAAGACCGCTTACACGTGCGAGGGCCGTGTCTCTGGTGTGGTGGAGTGGCAGCGGGTGTGACAACGAACGCGTCCACCAGGCGGACTCCGCGAGACGGCGCCGGCCTGGCTTGTGTGTGCTTGTGTCGGCTGCCGTATCTGATCAGCTTTGGCTCTGCCCGGCCCCCGCGTGGTGCGCCTGGCTCCCGCATAGCCGGATGGCCCAGAGCCAGCTCGTTGTGGCGGTCTCGGCGGTCCTTCTCATGCGGGTTGCGCGCGGCTGTCGCAGCGATGCCCCGGGCCGCGCGGTCGTCTGTTCTAGCTCTCTTCCTCGTCGGTCTCTTCCGCGGCGGGCCATCGCGGTTCCTCACACGGACGTTGGAGGATCGGTGGGAGGATCCTGATGAGGGCGTCTGTGCCGGACCGAGACAACTCCTCGCCGCTCACATGCAGCAGCTTGATGCCAGCAAGCTCGTACTCGTGGATCTTGTCTGAGAGGTTGGCCGCGGAATCGCGGTGGCCGCCCGCCACCTCGACCGCGTAGAGGTCGTCACCGGTCCAGAACGCGAAGTCGGCGATCCGGAGTTGCTCATTGCCGGAAACGTCGCGGATGGTGAGGCCGGCTTGAGGCATGGGGATGCACACGCGCGCCCATGAGTGGAGCTGCCAGTGTAAGAGATGTCTGGTCCGTTCGCCTGGCTCATCGGGCAGCCCCCACTCTGCGGCCAGGCGGTCCACGCGTTCCTGGACTCCGAGTTGCGCCGCCTCCAGGTAGAGGTCAAGGAGCAGGCGCTCGCGCTCGGTCTGGCACATGCCGAGCAATCGGGCCACCACTGTGACGTGGCGCTCGTCGGTCGCCACGGGATTCAGAAGCGCCCAGTCCTGGAAGCACAGTGGTCGGTTCAGGCTTGGACGTGGCCAAGCCGTGTTCGGCCGACTTCGGTGGACGACTGCGGTGTGGACTGCGGGAGCCATGTCACACAACGGCAGGTCGATGTACTGGCAGACACGTGCGTCATCAGTCAGCCCGAACGGTATGACGAACCAGCCATAGCGCAGATCGCCCATCCGGCGACTCCCTCCCCTAGCCAACGCTGACCTACCACACCCTGGCGTGCGGCATGTCCTGCTCGTTCACCTCGCGGACCTGCTCGCGGGTCAGCGTCGCCACAGCGATCGTCTCGCCGCGTAGCGTCATGAACTCCACCTCGTACGCCTGGCCGCCGCGGTGGACGCAGACCACCACGCCAATGTAGCCTGCGCACAGGCCGCGGTGGGGCAGGTCAACGGTCAGTTTCGCCTCGTCGTGCTCGCGCATCATCACTGCATCGGAGGATACGCTGGTGTCGCACCCTCTCCCTCCTGAACCCGGAAAACGGGGTCAGGCACCTCCGGCGGACCTGCGGAGCCAGACCCCGTTTTCCTCACGTTGGCGTGTCGGTGCCGGTCTCACACCTCCACCAGCTCATCCACCTTGTTGATCGCCTCGGCCATCTGCCGCCCATGCTCCGGCGTCATGAAGACGTTGATCCCCAACCGCAGCGTGCGGTTCAGGATCCCCAGCGAGCGGGCGCACATGTCCGGGCTGTACTGCACGTTCCCGCGATAGGCCGGGTGCGTCCAGGGGCTGGCATTCGGGTGGTACGCCCGCTTGTTCAGGATCGAGTCCCAGTACTTGTAGATGTGGCGGTCGGGGAAGCCTTCGCGGTGCGCCGCGCCCGCGCCGAGACCCTCGGCGCCCAGCGCCTGGGCGAAGCGGTCCGCCGTCGCTTGGTCGCGGCACACCAGCGCGTAGGAGATCCCGCAGTCGCCCGCCGGATCGTCCTGGTGCTGCAGCTTGTAGAGTCGCGGGTTGGGGTCTAGCGCCGCTCGCAGGGCCGCCTTGCACGCCCGCGTGCGCGCCAGCGCGCCGTCCATCTTCGAGAGCTGCACGCGCACCATCGCCGCGTCCATCTCGTTGCAGCGCAGCCCGAGGTTGGAGAACGGCTCGCCCTGCCAGCCGAAGCTGTCGCCGTAGTTGTCCTTCATCCACATCGGCAGCCCGGGCTCGGCGTTGAAGCACATCCGCTCGTAGATCCGATAGTCGCTGGTGAACGCGAACCCGCCTTCCCCGCACGTGATGACCTTGTAATAGTTGAGGCTCCAGGCGCCCGCATGCCCGATGGTGCCGCACACCTGGTCGAAATACCGTGCGCCGATGCCTTGGCAGCAATCCTCCATCATCACCAGCCCGTGCCGATCGGCCACGGCCTTCAGATCGTTGAGCCGGCAGGGCACGCCCTGCATGTGGACCGGGATCATGCACTTGGTCCAGTGCGTGATCTTGGCCTCGGCGTCGGCGGGGTCCATGCCCAGGCTCTCATCGATCTCCACGATCACCGGCACGGCGCCCACGGCCACCACCGCCGCGGCAGTGGCGATGTAGGTGTAAGCCGGCAGG
>JACPDV010000254.1 GCA_016183835.1 Armatimonadota bacterium | reverse complement strand
CTCCGGCCCACGCCCGAGGCCGCCGGAGACATGGCGCTGCTGCGGCTGGAGCTCTCCGCGGACGAGCTCACCAAGCCGCACGCCTGGGAGATCTCGATCCCGCTCAGCCCGGCGGGTCAGGCGGCCGCGGACCTGGCGACCGCCCTGCCGGTGGGCGAGGTCGCCATCGTGGTCACCCGCCACAGCCGGCTGATCGACGCCGCCGAGATCGCCGTGGTGGTCCTGCTGCTGGCCTGGGTGGTCCGGCGGCGGATCCGGGTGGGCTGATCACCGCGGCACGTCCTCCTCGCGGAAGACCGACAACACCACCTCGCCGCACCCGCCGCGCTCCCTGTCGTGCACCGCGAAGACTCGCCCGTCCGTCGCCTCCACCGCGTCGGGATACGACACGTTCTCTCGCTCGTCCAGCATCAGCGGCGGGCTCCACGTGGCGCCGTCGTCCTCCGACAACTGCGCGACCAGCTCGGTGCGGGCGTTCGCCCGCGGCGAGTTGATCAGCAGCAGCCTGCCCGACCGCAGCCGCCGGATGAAGAACCGGCTCCCCGGGTTGACGATGCTGGTCGGCCGCGCCGTGCTCCAGGTCCGCCCGCGGTCGGTGGAGACGCTCTCCCAGAGCGCTCCCGCGCCCGTGCGCATGAGCATCCAGAGCGACCCGTCGCGCCGCTCCACGAGCATGTTCTCCAGCGCCCAGGGCGGCGCGTCCACCTCGCCGTGCAGCGTCCAGGAGGCTCCACAGTCGCCCGAGATGGCCGCGCCCTGCCGGTGCGCCGCGCTGTGGAACCAGTCGTGGAGCGGCTCGCGGGCGTAGGTCACCGGGAGCAGCCACTCCCCCCACGACGTGACGGTCGGCTTGTTGATCCTGAACGCGTAGGGCACGGGCAGGTCGATCCGGCGCGGCTCACCGAAGGTCGAGGCCGGGTTGTCGGGATGCTCGTTGACCATGCACCACAGGTCGTGCTGGCCCGTCTCGTCGTTGGCGAGGTTGTAGAACATCCACAGCTTGCCGTCGCACGCCGTGAAGAGGCACGGGTCGTAGGCGCGTGTGCGGCCGGGCGGATCGACGCGCACCACCGGGGCGTTCCAGGTTGCACCGCCGTCGGCGGAGGTCACGGTGACGATCCGGTTCTCCGGGTGCGGCTCGTGCGTCCCTCCGGTGAAGCAGGCCACCCAGAGCGTGCCGCTCGGACTGAGCTCGACGCTCGGGATGCCGTTCCACTGGTTCGCGCCCTTGTCGGTCACCACACGCTTGCGCACAAGTCCCTCGGTCACCACGTTCACCTCCTGCTCCAGCTCAAGTCGCTCGCCGTCCAGCTCGATCTCCGCCGCCAGCCGGTGCCGCGAACCGAGCGGCCAGGCCGCGGAGTCTACCACCGCCCGCCAGTGATGCACCCAGGCAAACGCGTCCTGGAAGATGCCGCCGGCGTACGGCCTCGGCTCCGCAGCGACGGGCTCGCCGCCGTCCGCCCGCACCGTCGCGCGCGTCTGCTCGTCGCCGTCGAAGACGTTGACCCACACCTCGAGCGGCCGGCCGACGGTGACCACCCGGTCGGGCAGCGTGAAGGCGGCGCCGGCCGGATCCAGGTTCCAGGCCACGGCTCGGTGGGTGATCCGCCCGCCCGCGGCGTCGATCCGCCGCCAGCCCCGCGGCTCGCCGCTGACGCCGATGTCGCGCGGCATCGCCCGGCTCCACCACCGGCCGCACAGCGAAACCGTCTCCACCAGCTCGATACCGCCCGCCCTGAGCCGCTCATTCTCGTGCATGTGGCCCATCAGGACCAGCCGGGTGTCGTGCGCGGAGAGCAGCTCCAGCACCTCGTCGGCGTTGTCCACCACCCACCACGGGTTCTCCACGTTGGCGGTGCCGCGCCGCGCACAGTAGGTGCCGGCGAGCGGCACGTGGACGAACGCCACCACCGGCCGGCCGGCCTCCTTCGCCGCCAGGTCCTCGGCCAGCCAGTGCAGCTCGCGCTCATCGAAGTGCCCGAGCACCTGCTTCCAGCCCTCGTTCTCCGGGGCGGTGACCATGCCGCAGAGCACCACGTAGTGCACCGCGCCCACATCGAACGAGTGGTAGCGCGGCCCGAAGAGACTCTCGAACGCGGCGAAGGGATCGGCGTCCGGCACGCACACGTCGTGGTTGCCCACCGCCTGCCGCGCCGACACGCGCAGCCGCGCGAGCTGCTCCACGTATGCCGGTCCGACGCCGCCCTCCAGGCAGATGTCGCCGCCAAAGACCACGAAATGGGGCGGCGGGTCGAGCCGGTTGATGGTCTCCAGATCGGCGGCGAACTTCGCCAGCGAGCCGCGCGAGAGGCCCTCCAGGTGGAGGTCGGTCAGGTACAGGCCGTAGTGGGTGACGTCGGCGCGGCGCTCCAGCTCGAACTGCGGCGCCTCGCCGGCGTCGATTCGCCGGTAGAACTGGTCGGTCCACCATCCCGCCGGGGTGGTGACGTACACGAACCGGCCGCTCCGTGCGTCGACCGGGAGCGCGAACTCGCCGCGCGCGTCGGTACGCACCACGCGGTAGCCGTCGGACACGCCCACGCCGCCGAGCGGCAGACCCTCGCCGCGGACGCTGCCGGCGATGACGGTCATCGGCCGGCCGCTCCCTCCCGCCGGCCGAGCAGCGGCGCGGCCACGCTGAACGC
Source organism: Armatimonadota bacterium (assembly GCA_016183835.1). Classification (GTDB taxonomy): domain Bacteria; phylum Armatimonadota; class UBA10988; order UBA10988; family UBA10988; genus JACPDV01. The sequence continues at coordinate 5,908 of JACPDV010000254.1, read as the reverse complement.
GACCTCCTCGCCTTCCGTGCCGAAGTAGCCGCCCCAGCCCACCGAGATCGCCTCCACCCGCCCCGGGTCGAGCACGCCGTCGGCGTCCTTGGACCAGCCGGCCAGCGCCAGCCGGTCGAGCGGCAGGTAGACCCTCACCCGTCCCGCCCGCGACATCGCCCGCCCGGTGCTCGCCAGGAAGTCGCCACCGCCCGCCTCGCGCACGATCACCAGCAGCTCCGCCGGCGTCTTCTGCCCGTCGGGCACCCAGGTGTCGATCACCAGGCTGTCGGCCCCGCGCAGGTCGAGCGGCTTCGCGGCGCTGAAGCTGACGAACAGGTGGGTGTCGACCTGCCCCTTGGTCAGCGTGCCCACCGCCCGCCACGCCGGCTGCTCGGCGGTGGCGTGGTCCGGGTCCGGCCCGAACTCACGCCGCACGAACTCGCCCCCGCCCGCGCCCGCCGTCAGCCCCGGCAGGCTCTCCAGCCGCAGCCCGGGCAGCGCGCCGGACTTCACCGCCAGCCGCTTACGGGCCCGGTCTGACTCGAACCGCAGCAGCACTCCCTCGTAGGGCTCCACGTGCAGCGCGATACCCTCCGCTCCCGCCACCGGCTGCACCTCGCCGGTCGTGGGGCGGTACAGCTCGCCCGCGCCGGCGGCGGCCAAGGTGACGGTGTCGTCGTGGGCCGCACCGCTGTCGTTGATCAGGAGCCACACGTCGTGCCCGTCCACCCGCCGGTGCGCGGCGCGCAGGGGGCCGCCCGCGCCGCACGCCACGTCGGGCGTCAGCACGGCCTCGAGCAGCGTGCCGAGCTGCCCCTCGGCGCCCTCCGGCAGCCACGCCGCCACACCGCCGTCCGGATGGACGTTCACGTGCGGCTCGTCGCCATCGCCGAACAGCTCGCGCGCCATGTCCTGGACGCCGGCCGACGGAAACTCCCGGTCGGTGTTCGCGGGCCGGGCGCCCATCGCCACCACTACGCCGCCGGACTGCCACAGCTTGCGCAGGTTCGCCCAGGCCGCGGCAGGGAGCGTGTCGACGCCGGGCAGGACCACCACCGGCCAGCGCAGCTCGCCCCGCCGGAGCGAACCGCCGTCCACACTCGCCTCGGCCAGGTCGCTCCCCGCGACGATGGCCGGATCGCGCCGCGCGCGGTAGAGCGACCACACCACAGCGTTGTACGCCGCCGCGGTGCGTCCCACCTCGGGCACGTCGCTCCGCCAGCCGCGGAGCGGCTCGTAGTGCGGCCAGAAGCTCTCAGCCGGGTAGACCACCGCCACGTCGGTGACCTGGTGCCCGCCGGAGAGCAGCGTGCTGCAACGCCCCACGTACTGGTTCAGCCGCTGGAGCTGCTGCGTGGTGAGCTTGTTGAAGGTGTAGTAGGAGGTGATGGTGTGGATGCCGCCCAGCATCAGGCGGTTGACGGTGCCGCGGATCTCCTCTTCGGTGACCACCCGCACCGGCCGGCTGTCGCCCTGCGGACGGTAGACCTGGGAGAAGTCGGAGGTCTCGCACATCGTCTGGGCGCGGCCCTCCAGGTCGGCGGCGCTGCCGCAGAGGCGGGCGACTTGCCACGGCACGTCGCTCGGCGCGCTGGTCAGGCAGTCGATGCTCGGCGCGTCGAGGCGGCGCATGCAGCGGAAGAAGTCGCCGTAGAGCGCCACGTCCGCGGCCACGTCCTCCTCGGCCAGCAAGTGCCCGCCGGACGCCAGGCCGTGCTCGCCGCACCAGGTCTGGATCTGCCCGAAGAAAGTCTCGGAGACCAGCTCGCCCACGGTCAGCCAGTAATCGTGACGGACCCTCGCACCGCCTGCCGCCGGAGCCACCAGCTCCGCCAGGTGCGGCTCGAGCGCGTAGCCGCGGCGCCGGGCGAACTCGACCGGCAGGTTCGGCGCCCAAGGGAGCGCGCGGTAGGGCTGCGGGCGCATGAAGAGGCTCATCAGCGACGGCTCGTCGGTGAAGGTGGAGATGAAGTCGCGGCTCAGCTCCGGCCCCAGCCGCCGGGCGTACTCCGCGTGGGTCAGCTCGAGGAACCGGTGCGTCGGCTCGGGCATCAGCAGGTTGATGTAGGGCAGCTTGTCGCCCAGGCTCATGGAGGCGTGGGTGCCCTCGTAGAGCCGGTCCTCGGTGATCAGCATCACCCGCCACGCGCTGGCGGGCGCGGTCCAGGCGAGCTTGCCGTCCTGCACCGAGCCGGTCAGGTCCACCGCCGCCGCCGTGTCGAGCCGGCCGTCGCGCACCGGCCAGGCGGCGGCGAGGACGAGGCGCCCCGGCGGCGCCTGGAGACTGACCGCGCCGCCAATGGTGGAGGTGTCGGCGATCAGCAGCCCGCGTGCCTCCCATTCGGGATGGTCCTTGAGCGTCAGCCCGCCGGCGGCGCCGGAGGGATAGCCGCGCTCGTCGTAGAGCCACATCGCGAAGCCCTGCTGCTTCGCCTGCCCCACCGCCCGCACGAACGCTTGCCAGCGCTCCTCGCTCTGCAAGTAGTCGGTGAACGAGACGTTGCACACCACGCCGCCAAAGCCCTGGGCGCGGAGCTGGCTGATCAGCAGGTCCTGCCCGTTGGCATCGTCGGGCCAGCCGTGGATGATCTTGAGGATGCGGTTGCCCGCCGGCGGGTCGGCAAAGCGCTCGGCCAGTGGGCGGTCGCCCTGCGGCAGCGGATGGTCCATCACGATCTCCTGCTTCGGCGTGAAGGTGACCAGCGGGCCGTCGAACCCGCCAGGCCCGCCGCCGTCGAGCACGCGCACGGCGATCACGTTCTCCTCGCCGAACCGCACGGCGTCGCCGGGCACCGGGTAGACGCGCTGCACGGTCACGGGGTTGTTCACGCCCGGCCCGGTGGCGCCGATCAGCCGGCCGTTGACGAAGGTGCGGTCCTGATCGTCGACGCTGCCGAGCCGGAGGAGCAGCTCCTGCCCCTCCCACTCGCGCGGGACGACCACCCGCAGGCGGTACCAGGCAACGCCGTCGTAGTCGGTCCAGGGCACACCGTCGCGCGGCTTGGGCGGCTGGCCCGGGCGCGAGTCGGTGACACCCTGCGGCTCCCACGAGCCGGGCACGTCGATGCTGCGCCAGGCGGAGTCGTCGAACTCAGGCTTCTGCCAGCCTTCGTTCTCGCCCACGTCTGCGGGGTCGGTGTGGAAGCGCCACTCGCCCTCCAGGTTGCCCGCGGCGGCGGTGAGGGTGCGCGGGGCGGGCGGGGCGAGGAGGAGGCAGAGCAGCAGTCCGAGGGATGGCGGCATGGCAGGATTCCGGTGCCCGGGCGTTCGCCGGCACCACGGCGGCTCCTGTCGGCGGATCCAGGCCGATGCCGAGGCCGCCGGGTCACCGCATCCAGGGCCGCTCACGTGGACCGCGCCCGCCGGTCGGCTCCGTCCGGGCTCTATCGCCCGCCCACCACGAACCCCGCCCACCACCACGGCGCATCGCTCTGCTTGGCGGCGCGGCGCGCGGCGATGAACGCTCTCTGCGCCGCCGTCATGGCGTCCGGCGCCGCCTCGCCGCCGGTGAATCGGCGGTAGAAGTCGATCATCAGGTCGCGCGTCTCGGCATCCGGTACCCGCCACAGGCTCATCACCAGGCTCTCCGCCCCGGCCATCTGGAACGCCCTCCGCAAGCCCATCACCCCTTCGCCCTGCTTCACCTCACCTAGGCCGGTCTCGCAGGCGCTCAGGCAGACCAGCCGAGTGCCCTCCAGGTCCATCCCCACCACTTCTTCGGCGGTCAGGATCCCGTCCTCGCCCCCCTCGGTCTTCTCGCCCTTGAGGCTGCGCACAGCGCCCGCCAGGAGCAGCATGGACCGCTGCAGCGGGTTGCCCGTCCAGGTTGCTGCGGCGAGGCGACCTTCCCTTGACGGCACGAAGATGAACCGGCCCCCGTCGGGGCCGGACTGGATCTGCACGTCCGGCAGGAAGAGCCCGTGCGTGGCGAGGTGGAGCACGGCAGGCCGAGCGGCGGCCTTGACCTTCGCCTCCGTCGCGTCCGAGCCAGCAAGCTGCTCCACGGTCGCGCCCGCCGCCCGGGCGAGCGCGGCGACCTGCTCGCCCTCCACCTTGGTGCCCGGCAGCGGGGTGATGTTGGCTCCGGCCAGCGAGGTGCGCTCGGCGCCCTGGATGAGCGCGCGCTGGCCCACGCCCCCTGCGCCCGGGTCGCCGCCGAAATCCGGGTTGCTCACCACCACCCATTGCTGGGCCTTGGGTTGAGACGGTGGCCGTAGCAAGTCCCGCCCGGAGGCGAGGTAGATGAACGTGTAGGTCTCCGCCAGGTACTTCCCTTTCGGGTCCTGCAGCGCGCCGAAGGCCAGCAGGTTGAGCTGCCCGTCGGGCGACAGGTAGATCCGCTTCGCGCCCCCCAGGAGCGGCTCGATCCTGGACCACACCAGGTTGTAGAGGCTGCCGTCATCCGGCCGTTGCCGGGTGGGTGACAGTCGGGCGCGCATCCGGGCCACGCCGCGGTCGATGGGCTCGGCTTCACCCAGGTCGAGCATGGTCGGCTGCGGCTCGCCGGGACGGAGGATGAAGGCGACGTAGCGGGTGGCGCCCCACTTTGGCTGGTTGCCGGTAGCCTTGAAGCTGCAGGGCCGGTAGGCCGCGATCTCGACCAGGGCGGAGCCTGTCGGCAGTGCCGTGCAGACCTTCTCGGCGTCCCCCTCGTCGATGATCCGCTGCGCCCGGACCGCCGCGCTCTTCCCCACCAGGCCCTTGAGCAGCTTCTCGATCCGGCCGGCCAGCTCGTCGCAGCGCGCGCGGTAGGCCTCGATCGGCTGGTTGCCCGGACCCGCGACCAGGAGATGCGAGAGCCCGGCGCGGGCGTCCTGGAGAGCGTTCCAGTCGGCAGCGGTGGCCTCGCCGGTAAGCAGCCGGAGAGCCTGCCGGTCCTCGAGCAGCGCAGAGAGGAGGATGCCCTTCCGCCGCAAGACCCAGTCGCAGGTGGTGCGCACGAAGCGCGGCTCCTCTGGCCGGAGCGCCGCCAGGCTGAGCACGAACGGGAGGCCGCGCCACAGGGAGTCCAGGAAGGCCGTCTTCTCACGTTCGGTGAGGGTCGGGAAGCTGCGCCGCAACTGCCTCTGCTCGACGGTCATGGCCCGCTCAACGCAGGCGAGAGCCTCCACCGGCCGGCCGCTTCCCGCGTGGCACACTACCAGGTTGTGGAGGCTGGTCGCGACGTCCAGTGAGTCGGGCGCGAGCCGGTCCAGGATGGCCAGGGCGCGCTTGTGGAACGCCTCCTCCGCCGCCAGATCGCCGCGGCTCCAGGCGACGCTGCCCAGGTTGCCGAGGCTGGCCGCGACCTCCAGGGAGTCGGGCGCGAGCCGCTCTTGGATAGCCAGGGCGCGCCTGTAAAGCGCCTCCGCCGTTGCCAGGTCGCCGCGGTCAGAGGCGACGGCGCCCAGGTTGCCGAGGCTGGCCGCGACGGCCAGGGAGTCGGGCGCGAGACGCTCGAAGATGGCCAGGGCACGCTTGGCGGACGCTGTTGCCACCGCGAAGTCACCGCGGCGCAAGGCCACCATCGCCAGCTCATCCAGGCTTGCTGCGACAAAGAGGGAGTCGGGCGCCAGCCGTTCCTCGATGGTAAGCAGGCGCCTCGCGTGGACTTCCGCCGTCGCCAGATCGCCGCGGTCGATTGCCACCGCCACTAACATGAGGAGGATGGATGACTCGGCGGGCGAGTCGGGCGTTCGGCTGGAGATCTCCAGGGCACGCTGGAGGTGGCTCTCCGCCGCGGCGAAGTCTCCCCGGTCCCTGGCCAACTCGCCCAGCTTTGAGGAAACGACCGCAGCAAAGGCGGAGTCGGGATGGAGCCGCTCCTCGATGGCCCGCGCGCGCTGGTAGAGCCCTTCCGCCGCGGCCAGGTCACCGCGAGCGGCGGCGACCTGGCCGAGCACGACCAAGCTGACCCCGACGTCGAAGGAGTCGGGCGCGAGCCGCT
>JACPDV010000253.1 GCA_016183835.1 Armatimonadota bacterium | reverse complement strand
TGTGGACGAGGTTGATGCCGCGATCGAGGGCGTGGTCGATCACCCGCCGGTCGGTGCAGCGGACGGTGCCGGCGGTGATGGTGGTGACGTTCAGCCCGGTGCGGCCGAGCTTGCGCTTGGGCAGCGACGCCGCCGCCGCCGGCGTCCAGTCACCAAACATCAACGTCGCCGCGGCCAGCCCCGCGCCCGCGCCCGCGCGCAAAACGTCGCGGCGCCCAACCTCCGGGAGTCCCTGATCGGCTTCGTGTTCGGTCATGCGGACGCTCCTCGGCCCACTCCGGCGGTCCATCCGGCAGGGGCACAGTGTCAGGATATACCCTCGCTGGGCCCATTTTCACTCAAGAAGCTCAACTTGTCCGCAAGACCGCCATGCCTGGGCGCACGGCGCGGGAGGTTCCCGCCCCGCCGCGGCCAACAGCCCGGGCGGTGGACGTACACGAGGGAACCACGCCATGCCGCTCCCCAGCGTCGGGCTCGGCGGCCTGCAGGTCAGCCGCCTGATTGTCGGAGGCAACCCGTTCAGCGGCCACGCCCACAAGCCGGGCGGGCTGCGCGAGGAGATGCTCGACTACTACACCAACGCCCGCATCGCCGCCACGCTGTTCGCCTGCGAGGCGCAGGGCATCAACACCTTCCTCGGCCGCGCCGACGCGCACATCCTCCGCGCGCTCCGCGAGTACCGCAACCAGGGCGGCACGCTGCAGTGGATCGCCCAGACCGCACCGGAGATGCTTTCGCTGGAGCGCAACATCCGCGAGGCCGTGGCCGGCGGCGCCCGGGCGGTCTACCTCCACGGCGGCTGGCTCGATCAGCAGTGGGAGGCGGGCAACGTCGGCGCGGTGCGCGACGGGCTGGCGATGATCCGCGACCAGGGCGTACCGGCGGGCATCGCCGCGCACGTGCCGCAGTTCCACCTCGAGGCCGCCGAGCAGCTCGACATCGACTTCCACATGGTCTGCTGCTTCAACTGTGGCAGCGTCCACGCCGGCCGGGGCGAGCAGTTCGTGCTGGACGACGTGCCCGCCGCGCTGGCCGCCATCGCCCGGCTCGAGAAGCCCTGCATCGCCTACAAGGTGCTCGGCGCCGGACGCTACGACCCGGAGGCGATGCTCCCCCGGGTCTACGGCGCCATCAAGCCTGGCGACATGGTGCTGATGGGGTTCTGGACAAAGCAGCACACCACCCAGGTGGGAGACACCGTGGCGCTGGTGGAGCGGATCCTGGCCGGCGCGCCCGCGCCGGTGGCCGATTAGGAGGAGCGTATGCGCGCCGGCGCCGCCAGCGTCGACATCACCCCGCCCATGCCCGCCTGGCTGTGCGGCTTCGGCGTCGACAACCGCGTGGCCACCGAGGTGGCCGACGACCTGCACGCCCGTGCCCTGGTGGTCGAGCACGAAGGCCGCGCCGTGGCGCTGGTCGCGTGCGAGCTGCTCTGGCTGGAGCGGCGCAACGTGCAGGTGCTCCGGCGGCTGATCGAGGAGAGCTGCGGCCTCGCGCCCGGCGACGTGATGGTCGCCTGCACGCACACCCACTCCGGGCCGGACACCATCGACTGGTGGAAGACGCACCCGCCAGTGAACCAGGAGTGGCTGAACACCCTGCTGCGGCAGATCGCCGGCGCGGTGTACCTGGCGCAGCAGCGGCTCCGGCCGGCGCGGCTGGAGACCCACTCCGGTCACGCGACCCTGGGCGTCAACCGCCGCAAGCGGGCCGAGCGCGGTCCGGTGCAGATGACCGCCAACCCCGAAGGGCCGGTGGAGCAGGCCCTCACCACCCTCCGCGTCGTGGGCGACGACGGCGGGCTGCTGGCGTCGGTGGTGCACCACGCCACGCACCCGGTGGTCTTGGCGGGCGCCAGCCTGGTGGTCAGCGGCGACTGGCCGGGCGAGCTGTGCCGGACGGTGGAGCAGGCGCTGGGCGGGGTCTGCCTGTATGTCAATGGCGCGTGCGGCGACATCAACCCGCGGGCCGGCGTCGGGCGGAGCTACGCCGAGATGCTGCAGGTCGGCCGGCAGGCCGCGGGCTTGGCTATCTCACTGCTCTGCGGCGAGCCCGCCGAGCCCCGTGAGGCGTTGGGCGCCGCGAGCGTTGACATCTCGGTGCCCTGGCAGGAGCACTCCTACCTCACCGTGCCGCAGCAGCGCCGGCTGGCGGCGGACGGGGGGCTGGTCACGGAGGTGCAGGCGCTGCGGCTGGGCCCGCTCAGCTTCATCTCGGCGCCCGGCGAGTGCCTGGTGGAGACCGGCTGGAAGGTGCTGGCCGAGACGGCGCTGCGCCCCGCGGTGATCGCCGGCTACACCAACGACTACGTCGGCTACCTGCCGCTCCAGCACATCTACGCCGAGGGCGGCTACGAGCCGCAGGCCACCATGCTGACGCAGGAGGCCGTGCTGCAGTACGTGGCGGCGGCGGTCGAGGTGGCCGACCGGCTGGCGGCGGACTGACCCATGGCGTCTCCGCCGTCCACCGCCCCCGACACTCCCAGCAACGCCGCGGTCAGCGTGCAGAGCGGCCTGGTCGGCTGGTTCGGCCGGCGCTGCGAAGTGGCCTTCCACGGCGAGTGCGAAAGCTGCGGCCGGCGCGAGCTGTTGCGCTCGTTCGATGCGCGCGAGTGGATCCGCTGCGGGCCGCTGCCGGTGTTCCCGCGCCAGGCCTGGCGGGTCTTGCAGGAGTGCCCGCGCTGCGGCCACTGGCGCCGGCTGCCGCAGGCCGACTACCACGCTTGGGCGCTGGAGCAGATCCGAGCCGAGCGCGAGGCCCTCGACGCCGCGCCGGACGATGTGACTCTGCGGGTGGCGCTGGCGTGGAAGTGCTACGGGCTCGGCCTGCACCCGGAGGCGCTGGCGGCGGTCGCCGTGCAGGTGGCGGCCGACGAGGCGCCGGCCGAGGTCTGCCACGTCGCCGCGGTGGTCCTCCGCGGGCTCCGCCGGCGGCGGCTGGCCATCCAGGTGATCCGCCGTGCCGTGGAGCTGGACCCCGACAACGCGCACTACCACTTCGAGCTGGGCCGGCTGCTGCTGGAGCGCGGCGCGCAGCTTCCGCTGGCGGAGCATCACCTCTCCACGGCCGCGGCGCAGCTCCCGAGCGACGCGGAGGTATGGGTGCAACTGGCGCTGGCGCGGACCCGCGCCGGCCTCGGCCGCGCGGCGTGGGAGGCCTGGCGGCACGCGGTGGAGCTGGACCCGCACCTCTGCGACGAGGCGGAGCTGCAGCCCTGGATGGATCGGGCCGGGAGGCGGGCGGGACGGGCCTAAGAGCGCACCGCCGCCGCCGCGGGCTCGAGCGGAAGCACGAACGTGAAGGTGCTCCCGCGCCCGACCGGCCTGGCGGCTCTCGACCTGCCCGAACTTCTCGAAGATCCGCTCGAAGCACTCGGGCGGAATCCCCTCCCCCGTGTCCTGCACGGCGAAGGCGATCCCCTCCGCCTCGCGCCGCGCCGAGACCGTGATGGTCCCGCCGTTCGGGGTGAACTTGAGGGCGTTGCCCAGCAGGTTGACCAGCGCCCGCCGGAGCTTGTCCTCGTCGGCCACGAGCGGCGGCAGGCCAGGCTCGACACCGGCCTCGAGCCGCTGCCCGGAAAGCTCGGCGAGTGGCGCCACCTGCTGCACCGCATCGGCGATCACGTCCGCGGCACTGAGCTCGGCGCAGGTCAGACCCAGCGAGCCGTCCTCCATCTTGCTGACGTCGAGCAGATCGTTGATCATGCCCAGCAGCATCTGTCCACCCTGGATCGAGATCCCGAGGATCTCCGTGCAGTCCGGGTCCAGCTCCGCCATCATCTGGAGCGTCTGCAGGCCGGTGGTGAGCGAGGTCAGCGGGGTGCGCAGGTCGTGGACGATCATGTGGGTCAGGTCGTCGCGGAGCTGTTCCAGCTCCTGCAGCCGGCGATAGTTGGCCTGCAGCTCGTCGTACAGCTCCACCTCGCGGTCGCGCAGGCGCTTCTTCTCCAGGCAGGCGCTGATCCGGGCGCGGAGGAGGACGGGGTCGAACGGCTTGGGCAGGTGGTCCTCGGCGCCCATCTCGATGCACCGCACGACGCTCTGCAGATCGTCCTCGGCGGAGATCACAATCACCGGGATGTGCCGGCGGCGCTCGTCGCCCTTCAGCCGCTCGAGCACCTTGTAGCCGTCGAGGACGGGCATCATGATGTCGAGCAGCACGAGGTCGGGCAGGCCGTCCGCCATCGCCTCGAGCGCCTCCGCGCCGTTCTCCGCCGTCGCCACGCCATACCCGGCGAGCTGGAGCGCGGTGGAGAGCAGCACGCGGTTGAGGTTCTCGTCGTCGACCACGAGGATCTGCGCCGTGGCTCCAAGCATCGGCTACTCCACCGGAAGCGCGGCCAGAGCCGCCTTGGCCCGCTCGCACTCAGCCGACATCCGATCCAGGAGCCCGCCGGCGTCGGCCAGCGAGCCGGCCTTGGCCAGCGCCTCCAGCTCCCTGGCCACGGCCGAGAGGGCCGCCGCTCCGAACGTCGCGCTGGTGGACTTCAGGCTGTGGGCGGCGCGCCTCAGCTCGGCCGTGTTGCCGTCGGCGAGGGCCTGGCGGGCGGTGTCGAGCAGGCGGTCGGCGTCCGTGGGGAACGCGGCCAGGAGCTGCGGGAGCATGGTCTGCGCTTGCGGGCCGAGTTGCGCGCGGAGCTTGTCCACTGCCGCGGGATCGAGGACCTCCGCAGGGGGCGCGCAATGCGTCGCCCGGTCGCGCGGCTGGCAGGCCAGCAGCGCGGCAACCAGGTCGGGCGCCCGGATCGGCTTGGACAGGTGATCGTCCATCCCGGCTTGCAGACAGGTGTCGCGGTCCTCGGTCATGGCGTTGGCGGTCAAGGCCACGATGCGCGGCTGCGCCGCTTGAGCCAGCTCCCTGCGGATCCGGCGCGTGGCCTCCAACCCGTCCAGTTCGGGCATCTGCAGGTCCATCAGGATCAAGTCGTAGCGCTGCCGGCCGAGGGCGTCCATCACCTCCAGGCCGTTCCCGGCCACGTCCGGCCGGTAGCCGAGCCGCTCCAGCATCAGGGTCGCCAGCCGCTGGTTGATGCTGTTGTCCTCGGCCAGGAGGATCCGCAGCGGATGCTGCTCGCCGAGGTGTGGATCGAACACCGCGGTCTCGGCCTCCGGCTCGAGGACCAACTGCGACTCTCGCGAGACCACCTGGAGCAGGCAGTTGTAGAGCTGGGACGGCTTGATGGGCTTGGTCAGCCACGCATCGAAGAGCCCCTCGCGCGGGTCCGACGGGAGGCCGCCCAGCGAGGTGACCATCACCAGCGGCAGCTCCTCCGCGGTGCGCAGCTTGCGCACTTCGGCGGCGAGGGCGAGACCGTCCATCTCCGGCATGTGCATGTCGACGGCAGCCAGATCGAACGCTTCGCCACCTTGCAGCAGGGCCAGCGCCGCCGCCCCGGAGGCCACTGCCACCGACTGCATGCCCCAGCTCTGCGCCTGTGCGGCGAGGATCTTGCGGTTCGTTTCGTTGTCGTCGACGATCAGCATCCGCTTGCCCTGCAAGTGCGGCTGATCCGCCGCCAGGTAGATTGGCTCGCCGTGCTCCGCGGCCTCGGCGAGGATGGTGAAGTGGAACACCGAACCCTTCCCCACCTCGCTGTCGACCCACATCCGCCCGCCCATGGCCTCGGCCAGCCGCCGGCTGATGGCCAGCCCGAGGCCACTGCCGCCGAATTCGCGGGTGGTGGACGCGTCCACCTGAGTGAACGACTCGAACAGCCGTTCCACGTGCTCGGGCGGGATCCCGATCCCGGTGTCCCGCACGTCGAGCTGCAGCTCGTGCCAGTCGCCGGGGGCGGGCCGCTCGTCTTCGCCCAGCGCGCGCGAGGCCACCGTGAGCACCACCTCGCCCTCGGCGGTGAACTTGACCGCGTTGGTGAGCAGGTTGACCAGCACCTGGCCGAGCCGGGTGACATCCCCCACGACGGCGGCCGGCACGTGGGCGTCCACCAGGTACGCCAGCTCGATGCCCTTCTCGGCGGCGCGGCCGCTGATCAGGTCGAGCGACGTCTCGAGGCAGCGCCGGAGATCGAAGCCGCGCTGCTCGAGGGTCATCCGGCCGGCCTCGATCTTGGAGAAGTCGAGGATGTCGTTGATGATGGTGAGCAGCGTCTCGCCGCTGCTGTGGGTGACCTCGACGAACTCGCGCTGCTGCGCGTCGAGCTGGGTGTCCAGGAGCAGGTTGGTCATCCCGATGATCGCGTTCATCGGCGTGCGGATCTCGTGGCTCATGGTGGCCAGGAACGCGCTTTTCGCCTGGTTGGCCGACTCCGCTGCCAGCCGCGCCTCGGCCAGTTGCTGCTCGCGGACTTCCGCCTCGCGGAGCTTCTCGGCGAGGGCTTCCTGCAGCACGCGCTCCGACTCCCAGCGGCGCTCCAGCTCGGCCAGGATCTCCTCCTGCTTGACGAACTGCTCCACCACCAGCTCGGCCGCGATGGCCATCGCACGCCGCGCTACACCCACCTCGTCGTGGAGCAGCTCGTTCTCCGCGCGCAGCTCGGCCAGCTCGCCCGCGGGCTCCCGAGTCGACACCGGCGCGATGCGCAGCATGTCAGGTCTCCCCCACCGCCACCCGGAGCGCCAGGCTAGCGGCCGCGGCCACCGCCTGTTCCCCGGTGCTGGCAGCCAGGCCGACCACGTAGACGCACCGGCCTGCGCCGTCCAGCTCCGCCGCGCGGAGCAGGTAGGGCAGACCGGCCTCGTGGCCGAATCGCGCCGGCGCGAGGCCGGCCGCCTCGCGCCCGGTCAGCACCACGGGCGCGTCCTCGGCGCGGGCGCCGGCCACCGCGTCGACGAACACAACCCGCTCGGCGCCGTCCATCCAGTAGAGCAGATCGAGCCCGGCCAGCCCGCCGTCCAGCACGGTCACGCCGGCGGGGAGCGGCCGCTCGCGGAGGTGGTCGCAGACGCGCGGCCCAAGATCGTCCCCCGCCACGAACCGATTGCCCACGCCGATGATGCGCACCATCAGCCTACTCCGATCGGGGCCCGGCCCAACGGTCGCCCAAGGCGCAGCGTGTGCACCGAGCAGACCAGGCACTGATCGTAGGAGCGGACCACGTAGCCCAGCTCCACCGGGTTCTCCGGGTCGCGTACCGGGACGCCGAGCAGCGCGGTTTCCACCGGCCCGCGGACCCCCTTGGCGTCGCGCGGTGAAGTGTGCCAGGCGGTCGGCGTGACCACCTGGTAGTGGGCGATCCGCCCGCCGCTTACTCGCAGCCAGTGCCCCAGCGCGCCCCGCGTGGCCTGGACCAGCCCGCACGCCTCGCCGTCGGGGATGCCGTTCTCCGGCGACCGATAGTACTCGCCGCCGTCGCGCGCCTCGTGGAGCCAGGCGGTGAGCGGCCCCAGCAGCTCCGCCGGCCGCACCAGCCGGGCGAGCTGCCGGACGAACGCGCTGGCGCCCTGCCGTGAGACCAGGTCGGCGAACAGCGGGTTGTCCGCGATGATCATCTCGGCCAGCGGCCCCGTCTCGGCGGGCCGGCCATCGTAGCGGGGGGCCTTGATCCAGGAGTATTTGCCACCCTCGTCGCCGGTGGCGTAGGGCTTCGTCTCACCTTCCATGGGGTGCCGGCCTGCGCCGTAGTCGTGGTACCACGCGCAGGTCACGTCCTCGGTCACCTTGGTCGGATCGAACGCGCGCACCTGCACGCCCTCGGCATAGCCCGCGGGCACCAGGCGGCTCTCGCGCCGCGGCCCGCGGACGCGCGTGCCCTCGGGCAGGTCGAGCCCGCCGAAGCTGAGGTAGCTCCCCGGCCCGCGGCCGATGCTGTCCAGCGCCGCCGCGCGGGAGAACCGGATGAAGAAGCCCAGGTCACTGTCGCGATGCTCTTCGCGCTCGTCCAGCCACGCCTCCAGGTCGCTGAGTCGCCGCACCGCCAGCCAGCGGTCCACCGTGCAGCCCAGGATGCGCCGCTCGTACCACTTCTGGAACCGCTCCACGATCAGTCGGCACGACATCAGGTCGGCGGCCTTGAGCGCCGAGGCCACACCGCCGGGCACCATGTAGGCCGAGTGCGGCCACTGCCCGCCGAGGAGCACCAGCACCTCCACCAGCCGCTTGGTCTCGCGGATCACCTCGCGCACCGTGTCGCCCTGGAGCGGCGCGTAGCGGCGCACGGCCTCCTCGTGGAGCGGCAGGTCGGCGTGGATCGGGTTGGCGAAGTCGGCGGCGAACATGAGGAAGGTGTGCCGCAGGTCGCTCTGCAGGTGTTCGGTGATGAGGGCGATGTTGCGCACGCGGGTGGCGTCGGGCGGCACCTCCACGCCGGCGAGCTGATCGAGCGCGCGCGCCGCGGCGCTGAGGTGGGCCGTGCTGCACAGGCCGCAGATGCGCGGCGTGATCACCAGCGAGTCCATCGGCGAGCGGCCGAGCATCACGTTTTCGAGCCCGCGGAACAGCGTGCCGGCGCACCAGGCGTCGGTCACCACGCCATCTTCCAGCTCGGCGCGCACCTCCAGGTCGCCTTCGACGCGGTTGAGCGGCACATTGAGGGTCACGGACTGGCTCACGGCGGGTCTCCTGCGGCTCAGATCCGCGTGTCGCGGCGGCTCAGGCGGTCCGGCGCGGCGGCGGCGGCCATCCCCTTGTAGGCCAGGTAGTGGGCGCGATCCACGCCTTCCGGCAGCTCGAGGGGGATCTCGGCAATGCTGCGCGTGGAGAAGAACGGATGGTCGCGCGGGAAGTCGGGCTCGGTGCAGCCGACACAAGGCACCCCCACGCGCGTCTTCGACGTGCGCCGGCTCCACAGCAGCTTGTTGCACGGCCCGTGCGCCAGCGGCCCGCGGCAGCCCAGGTGGAAGAAGAGGCAGCCCGGCCGGCCGAAGTCGTCCTCCTCCACGCGGTACTCGTGGTACTCGTTGCGCAGGCAGCCCTGGTGCACGAGCATGCCGTACCAGTCGAGTGGGGCCTGGTACGCGTTGAGCTCCAGCGTGGCCCCGGCGGCGAGGGCGGTCAGCGCGCCGACCACCACTTCCGGCAGGCAGGGGCAGCCCGGCAGGTTGATCACCGGCGTGCCGCCGCGCGCCGTGAAGCCCGCGCCCAACAGGCCGCCCCGCTCGCCGCGGGTGAACTGCAGCCCGCTGGCCTCCACTTCGCCGGCGCCGGCCACCCCGCCGAACGAGGCGCACGTGCCCGCCGCAATCACATACCGCGCGCGCTCGGCCAGCCCGGCGATGACGTTCTTCTTCGGCACCCCGCGGAGCGTGTCGAACATCCCGGTGCCGCCCGGCCCGCGCACGGCGGCGCCCTCCACCACCAGGTATTCGAGCGGGATCTCGCCGTGCAGCAGTCCCTCGACGAGCGCCGCGTGCTCCGCCGGTGTGCCGTTCGACAGCGACGGGTGCCAGAGCACGCTGATGTCGAGCAGCTCGAGGGATTCGAGCAGGTCGGGATCGGAGACGTCCAGCATGGCCATGCTGTCGCCGCCGCAGGCCGCCCCCTGGATCCAGAACAAGCTGTTGGGCATGGCGCCCCTCCGGCCCGTCGAGCCCCCGTCTGCGCCGCCGCCGGGTACCGCCCGACCACCGTCTCGCGCCATTCAACAAGCTGCGGTAGGTCCCTCCTTCAGTTGCAACTCATGCTCACGGCGCCGGCATGCGCGCGGTGAACTCGTCGAGCCACTCGTCCCAGTGCGTCGCGCCGCTCAGCGCCAGCGCAGCGTAATCGGTCTGCGTGGCCGGCCGGCCGCCCACGCCGGGGCCGAGGTAGCCGGCGCGGTCCGGGCAGTAGAGCCCCAGCCCCGTCGCCCCCGCCATGCTCGACCCTGTCCGCCCGTTGCGGAGCACCGCATTGGCCAGCGCCCTCTGCACCGTGATCTCTCGCGGCGGGAGCGTCTCGCCCGGCTGCAGGAACCGCGCCACCTCGCCGTGCGACGCGTCGCAGGGCCTGTCGCACCCGCCGCACCGGAGCCCATGCGGCTGTTCCTCTCGGTCAACCGCGGCGGGCGGGCGGTGTTGGACGGCCCAGGACTCAGCGGGCAGGCCGTGGCGAAGGTCATGGCGAAGCGGGCGGTCGAAGCCGGGGTCGGGAGCTTCTCGCCTCACGATTGCCGCCGAACCTACGGCAGCAAGCTCCTCGACAACGGGGTGGACATCAGCACCGCTGCCGTACCTGCGGGCCAAGCCTCGGTCGAAACCACCGGGCTCGACGACCGGCCGGGAAAACGGTCCGACGACGCGGCGGCCGGCCTCAGTGAACGAAGGTCTTGGTGCTCTCCGCTCTCGTGAGGCGCACGGAGACCCGTGCGGCTGGTTCGTAGCCCGGAGCGCCCAGAATGGATGGGAGGACTAACCCGTCGCCGTACTTCTCGTAGTACACCTGGCCGACGGCAACACCAGCGGCCAAGTCCTCTGCAGCATAGATGCACTGATTGCGGCAGCTGCACTCGAGCTGCGCCCCGCTCGCATCGCAGGCAGTGATGTCGGCATACACGGCTCCAGGCGCGGCGGCGCCGCTGGTTCGGGCGGCCTGTCCCCGGGGACCGGCACCTTCTTTGACTGGTCGCCGGCTCCTGCCGGGTGGCTCTCTTTCGGGCCGTTCCACCAGAGCAACACCGCGGCCACCTCGTCAACCGGAGCAACCGCGGGGTCATAGTCGAACTCCAGACTCTCGACCTTCCGCTCTCCAGGCTGCAGGATAGCGGTCTTCACCTCGCTGCCCAACGCTCTCGCTCCACGGGCCTTGCCGTCCACTCGGTAGCCGACGGTGATGACGTGCTCGCAGCGGCTTTGGAGGGCAACGTCGGCCGCGACCCAGGTGCCCCAGAGCCCGTGCCGCCGGTCTACCGCCGCAACGCTTACTGTCGGCGCCGGGAAATCCCGCAGCGCTTCGCGGCGAGCGGCCTCTTCGGCGCGCTCGTGAGCTCGGCGGCCCGCAGTGCCAATGCTCAGCCCCAGCGCCGCCAACATGATCCCGCCGAGCAGCGCCCACCCCAGCAGCATCTTGCCTCTGGACGCGCGCCGTGGCGCGCGGTCGATGGTCGCCGTCGCCCGCGCCGTTGACGCCTGCGGCTCCCCGGGCACGCGGCTGCTCTGTCCGCAGAGCCCGCAGACGTAGGGCCGCCCGGCCCGCTCGTCGCCAACCTGCAGCCGCTCGTCGCAATGCGGGCAGTCGTACGTGATCGTGTTCCGTCCCCTCGCTGGCCGTGGCTGGCTCCGGCAACCAGCGTCACCGCACGTTGTACACCACCCGGGCCGGAGCGGCAAGCGGTCTGGCCGCATCGGCGCAGCCAGCCGGACGCGACTCGGCGTGCTGTAGGGCCTCCTGGCGCGATCGCGGCCCTATGCAGCGCCGCGCACCGCACGGCGCGCGACACCAGCAGCCCCCCGCCAAGCCGCCTGGGCCCGCCGCCTCAGGACGTCACGGTCGGCCGCACCCGGGCACGCTGGCGCCGGCGGGCCGCCCACCGGGCCGCCCACACAACCAGCACCAGGCCCGCGGCGTGGAAGAGGAGCCCCAGGGGGCGAGGTGAGGGCCGCTCACTGGGCGCCCAGAGCCCCGGGTAACTGCAGGGCCGTGGCGGCGTCGGTGTCAGGCCAGCCGACGACATCGCCGTTGGCGACATGGAACACGCCGCCGGACCAGACACCCGTCTGCGGGCCGTCCTTGTCACCAGCGAACAGCGCCATCCGCTCTGAGAGATAGAGAGCGTGGTGTCGTCCCGCACGAGTTCCAGTGATCCAGAGGCCAGATGGTATCAGGTATGCGTCTCGCTCATCTCCCCCCGGTCTGTGGTCGATGATGGTGAAGTCATAGGGGCTCAGTTGGGCCTCACGACCAGGGCTTTCGCGCACCCAGAACCGGGCCATGCCCATCGGGTACTTCGCGTCTGTTGTGCCGAGCAGCACCGACGCCCCGATCGCCGGCTTGTCGGCAGCGCCGAGCGCCAGATGAACGCTGTCGCGCAACCACAGACCGAACTCACCCTTTTGCTGCCCGTCGGCGTCCTCCACCACAAACCGCCGCGCTCGCACCACGGAGCGGTCTGTTGCCTGCCCCATCAACAGGCCGCCAAGCCCGGCGCAAAGCACCGCCGCCACCGCAAGGCGAAGGTGCCGGTTGGACCGCTCCAGCCGCTTCAGCCGCTCTTCGAGGTTCATCGCCGCCCTCCCCGCCGGCCTACCGCCGGCAGGCGTAGTGTCATGGCCCCCTGGTCGCTTGGGCTTCATCAGCGCGGCATCATGGCCAGCCGCAGCACGGCGCCGACAACCGCCAGCACCACCGCAAGACACCCGCCGCCCACGAACACGCCGAGCGCCACGTCACCCCAGCCGGTGCGGCACTGTCGGAGGTAGCGCAGGGCCTTGCTTACCGCCTCGCCCTCCGCCCAATCCGCTTCGGCGTCGCGGCCTTCGGCGCGCAGGTGCGCCGCCAGCTCCCACTCCTCGGAGGCAGTGCGACGCGCTTCGGCGGTCAGGGTGGCCATACGCTGATGGCGAAGCTCCTCCTGTGACGACCCCGCGCCGGCGGGCTGTCCCGCCTGCCGCTTCTCCAGGTCCTGCATGTGCCCCTCTTGCTGAAGCCGAGATTCCGCAGTCCGGTTGCGGCACCTCCCGCCCGCGCAACCCAATGCCTGCGTCTTGCCCACGCCGTCGTAGGTGTACGTGTTGCTGTATGGTGGTGCGAACGGGTCATCGCCAGCCGATGGTTCCGCCGGGACGGATCGCTCACGGCGCCGGCATGCGCGCGGTGAACTCGTCGAGCCACTCGTCCCAATGCGTGGCGCCGCTCAGCGCCAGTTCGGCGTAGTCCGCCCGCGTCGCCGGCCGCCCACCCACGCCGGGGCCGAGGTAGTCGGCGCGGTCGGGGCAGTAGAGCCCCAGCCCGGTCGCCGCCGCCATGCTCGACCCTGTCCGCCCGTTGCGGAGCACCGCGTTGGACAGCGCGCTCTGCACGGCGATCGCTCGCAGCGTCAGCGTGCCGTCGCTCACCGCGGTGGCCGTCCGCGACACCAGATCGCCCAGGTCGAAGTAGCCGCCGAACACCGGATCCGCGCCGCCGAACCGCTGCGCCTCGCCGCGCACGGCGGTGGCCGAGTTCTGCGCCGCGGCACCCAGGTCGCGGAGGCGGCCGGCGTAGGCGTCCAGAGCGTCCGCCAGGTCGGCCAGCCCGTCGGTCGCCACCGCCGAGGCGCACGTCTCGCGGCTCCCCGTGGCGGCGTCGAGGGTGTCGTCGACCATCGCCCGCGCCAGGTTGGGGCCCGCCACGAAGGGGTTGGCCGCGAGGCGCTGGAGCCAGCGGGCGTAGGGGAAGCTCAGCGCCGCAGAGCCGGCTTCGGTGCCGACGATCACGTCGCAGCGCCGCCGCGCCTCGTAGGCCGCTTCGAGCGATTGGAGGAAGGGCGCGTCGAAGACCACGATGTCCAGGTCCTGGTTGGCATCGAGCGCGGTGTCGAGGCCGGTCACCGCGAGGCTGGTGCCGCCGGCGTCGTCGCCCACCACGGAGCGGCCCGAGACGCCCGTGCGCCAGCCGCCGCCGGTGCCCCACACCACCGCCAGGTAGTGGCTCGCCGGGAAGCTCTGCACGCCGAAGCGGAGGAACGCCCGGAGGATGGCGGGGTCGGCGAGGTCCTGCTCGCCCAGATCCACGGCGGTGCCGCCCTCGGTGGACGTTCGCGACGAGGTGACGGTCTGAGGATCGGCGTCTTGACCCACCACGAACCGCCGCGTGCCGGTCCAGTTGCCGTTGGAGGTGTCGAAGCCGCCGGCGCGATCGAGCAGCGCCAAGACGGTCACGGCGTCGGACGAGCCGATGGTTTCGAGGGCGTTGAGAGTGGCGAGGGCCTCGGCCTCCCGGGCGTTGTCGGCGGCCAGGTAGAGGAGCACGGTCCACTGCCGCGCGACCGGCGGGCCGCCGCCAAGCCCCGCCAGGGTGGTCTGCCCGGCGACGATGGTGACGGGCACGTCCAGCGGCAGGGCGCCGCTGAGCGTGACCGTGAGCGTCTGCGCCCCGGTCGGCACGCCGTCGATCTGAAAGAAGCCCAGGTTGTCGGCTGTGCCGATGCCGCCGGCGATGAAGCAGCCGGCGCCGCCGGCGGGCGTCTCACCGGCGTCCGGCGTGGCGTGGGCGCGCACCACGAGCTGGCTGCCGTTGAGGTAGACGAACCCGGCGACCGAGCCGGTGAGGCCGGACAACGGCCCGCCGCCGCTGCAACCGGAGAGCCCGGCGAGCGCGGCGAGCAGGGCCAGCGGACGAAGTGTCGGGCGCAACGGCGAGGCTCCCTAGTTGAGTCCGTAGAACACGTCCAGCCAGTTGTCCCAGCGCGAGTCCCGGGCGAAGTCAATGCTGCGGTAGGTGGCGCGGAGCACGTTCCAGTCCGTGGACGACGGCAGGAAGATGCCCAGCCCGTGGCTGCCGGCCTCGCTTGACCCCGAGTGCTGCTCAGCGACGATCATGTTGGCCAGGGCGTTGCGCACGGCCTGCCCGGCGGCCCGCAGATTCGCGTCGGTGATCCGGCTGTCGAGCTTGTCGATGAAGTCGATCAGGTCGCGGTTGCCGTCGTAGTCGGCGCTGGTGGAGCCGTAGCGCTGGGTCGCGTTGCGGGCGTTGAGGATCTCGTTGTGGGCCTGGCTGTTGATGGCGGCCAGGGCGTCGCCCAGGCCGGTGACGGCATCGCGCACGGTCGCCATCTGGCTCGTCCGCAGCGCCGACTCGGTGGCCGGATAGCCGCCCAGGCTGTTGATGTAGAGGCTGACGATCTGCGCGGCCCAGGCCTCGGCGGTGATGTCCGGATTGTCGATCACCGGCCGGAAGACCAGGTCGTAGGGGTAGCCGGTGCCGGGCGGCGACTCCTCGCTGCCCACCACCAGGCCGCAGAAGCTGCGGATCTGGTAGGCCACCTCGAGCATCTGCATCAGCGACGAGTCGAAGGCCACGATGTCGAGCTTGCCGGCCACGTCCAGCGCGGCGGTCAGCTCGGGCGTGCTGACGTGGGTGTTGTTGGTGTCGTCGTAGAGCACGCCCCGGCCCACGCCCGGGTCGCTTGCGGTGCGTGAGCGCCAGCCGGCGCCGTGGTTCCAGATGTCGAGCAGGTAGTGCTGCGCCGGGTAGGTGCGCTGGCAGTAGTCGATGAAGCTGTTGACCGTCTGCGGGTCGCCGGTGTCCAGCTCGCCGAGGCTGACCGCCTGCCCGAACGGCGCGCCCTGCGCGTCATTCGGCGTCCGCGCCGAGGTCATCACGTTGACGTCGTTGTCGTGCTTGACGACGAACCGGCGGGCGTCGGTCCAGTTGCCGTTGGTGGCGTCGTGCCCGGTGGTGCGGTCCATCAGCACCACGATCTTGACCTGGCTGCTGTCCGGCAGCTCCTCCATCTCGTTGATGTCCTGCACGCCGAACTGCTCGAGGTCGTTGTCGGCGTTCATGAAGATGATCAGGGTCCACTTGTACTGCGGCGGCGGGAGCGGGTCGTGGTTGGTGCCGCCGCCCCCATCGGTCGGCCCGGGCGTCACGCCGCTGAAGTTGGCGGTGGTGTCGGTGTTGGCGGTGCAAGTGATCGACCGCGTCTGCGCCCCCACCACGAGCTGGTAGGAGCCCGGCTCCACGTCGCCGAAGACGTAGGTGCCGTCGGTGCCGCTGGTGGTGGTGATGGTGCCGAAGATGGCCCGCGAGTTGGCCAGCCGCTGGAGCGCGATCGAGGCGTTGACGGCGGGTTGGCCGCTCTGTTGGGTGAGCGTGCCGCGCACCCGGCTGCGACCCGCGTTGCGGACGTTGAACCCGGGCAGGACGCCCGCCGCGGCGAAGTCGTAGGTGTTGTCCACGACGATGCCGTTGTTCCCGCCTGCACCGCCGCTGCACGCGTTCATCGCCATCGCCAGCCCCACCAGGAGCATCGCCCGACCCGCTCGACAGAGCGTCTTCACACGCATCTCCTCGGTCCTCCTCGGCGCCACGTCCCGTTCAACGTCGCGCCTCCGGCAACTGTTCAAACCGACCCGGAGCCGCCCAGCTCGTGCACCAGATCGACGTAGTCCACCACCCGCTGCACCGGCGTGCCCGGGGTCACCGGGCTGCCCACGCTCATCACGAAGCGCCCGCCATTGCGCCGGCCGGCCGCCACCTGCCGGGCCACCTCGGCGCGCAGCTCGGCGTCGGCCGCCTGCTCCAAGACCGCCACCGCGTCGAGGTTGCCGAACACCGCCGTGCGCCCGCCGGCCCGCCCCACGGCCTCGTCGATGTCGATGGTGAAGCCCTTCTTGGTCTCCTCCAGCGCCAGCGCGTCGGCGCCCGCGGCGAACAGGGCGTCCCACCGGTCTTCCGGCCCGCCGCAGTAGTAGTAGATCGTCGCCAGCCCGGCCGCCCGCGCCGCCTCCACCACGCGCTGCACATAGGGCAGGTTCATGCGCCCAAACGCCGCCGGGCTGATCAGGTCCGTCAGGCACTCCTCGATCCAGACGCCGGCCGCCCCGACCGCCGCCGCCTCTTCGACCGCGACCAGCGTGCGCGCCAGGTGCCGCTCGCAGGCCAGGGTGATCAGCTCGGGCCGATCGAGGGTCAGCTCCATCATGCCTTCAAAGCCCCACAGGGAGTAGCACATCCAGAGCGGCGAGTTGACATGGCGGATGGGATAGCGGTCCGGGAACTCGGCCAGGAGCCGCTCGGCCAGGTCGGCCCGGCCCGCCCGCCGGAACGCCTCGCGGTCGAACTCGGGCGGCAGCGGCACGGCCTGCTCCACGTCCGCCGCGGTCTCGGGCAGCCGCTCGGGATGCACCGACTCCACCTGCCCGCCGCGCGTCCACCCGCTCACGAGCGGCTCTTCCAGCACGGTCCGCGCGCCGCTCCGCGTGTCCACCAGGGCCGCTGCGTCGCCGCTCACCTCGAGCCGCAGCGCCTCGCGCTCGGCCGCCGCGTAGCAGCCGGGCAGGTTGATCCAGTCGAGGGGCACGCGCTGGTGGACCACGCGCAGCCAGGTCATCTGATCGTCGAGGTCGGGTGAGAAGCGCAGCCACCAGGGCAGGCCGGTCAGCTCGGCCCAGTGGTCGCGGATGAAGATCCCCTCGTAGCACACCACCGCCGGGATCTCCGGCGAGCCCAGCGGCGACAGCGCCGCCTCGATGCGCTCCCGTCCCGTCATCGCACCGCCCCTTACTTCCCTTCGGTCGTCTGCAGCGCCGCCGCCGGGTTCGTCACCAGCAATCGCTCCACCGCCTCCGCCGGCAGGCCCGCCGCCGCCAGCTTGCCGGTGAACTCGCGCGGCAGCCAGTCGAGCGGCACGAACTGCCCGCCGCCCGGCTCGCCCACATGGTACCACCCGGCGTCCTGGCTGATCAGCAGCCGCTCGGGATGCCGCGCGTAGGCCGCCGCCACCAGCTTCGCCTTCGCCTCCGCCGCCTCGGCGCGGATGCCGTCGTAGCTCAGCCACGCGCCGCGCGCGGCCACCGCGTAGTGCAGCTCCGGGTCGGGCTCGGCGTCGGAGTGGGCGACGATCAGCCGGCTCGCCGGCAGGCCCTCGGCCTCCACCAGATCCACGGCCTGAAGCGCGGAGCGGCCCGACGGGCAGTGCATGGTGATGGGCAGCCCGTTCGCCAGCGCCGTCCGCGCCGCCGCCCGCACGATGCGCTGCTGCAGCTCGCTGATGGGCGGCCCGTCCACCGCGATCTTGATGAACCCCGGCCGGATCCCCGTGCCGTCCAGCCCTTCCCGCGCCTCTTTCGTCCAGTCGGCGGCGAGCTGCTCCACCGTGGCGGTGCGCGCCCACTCGGGCAGGTACTTGCCCTGGTACAGCCCGGTGTTGGTCACCAGCCGCACGCCGGACGCCTCGCTCAGCCGCCGCAGGAGCACCGGGTCGCGCCCGAGGTGCTTCGGCGTGCACTCCACCAGCGTGTCGATGCCGGCCCGCTTCACGGCCTCCAGGTGGGGCAGCGCGATCCGGTAGACCTCGTCGGCGTCGTAGCGCTCGGGTGTGGCCACGTCGGCGCCGCCGAAGTCCACCAGCACGTGCTCGTGCACCAGCACCCGCCCGAGCCGCGCCGCCGGCACCGGCCCGGTGACGGTCCAGACCACGGGCTCCGCCGCGGCCACCATGCAGCCTGCCAGGAGCCAGGTCACGTCAGATCCTCTCCGCCGCCGCCTGCACCTGCAGGATCGACCGGGATGTGCGCACCACGTCCTCGGTGGTGAGCAGCGGCGTCCGGCCGGTCTCCAGATACGTCAGGAAGTCGTGCTCGGGCGACGGGCCGGCCAGCGGCGGCGCGTCGAGCTCCACCGGTCCCCGGCCCGCCACGTCCACCGCCAGCACGTCGCCGCGGTCCTCCGTGCGGAACTGACCGCCGCTACACCAGCCCAGCAGCACCCAGCCCATCGCCTGTCCCTTCGCCGGCGCCAGGTAGTTCACCTCGCCGCCGAACCGTGCGCCGCCCTCGAACAGGCAGAGGCACTGCCCGATGTCTTCGAACCGCGGCGCCTGCGGCGCGGCCACGTTGCCCACGGCGGCGTAGAGGACCCGCTCCAGCTCCCGCCCGCTGAGCCAGCGCATCAGATCGAGACCGTGGCATTGCAGGTCGTTCAGGATGCCGCCGTGCAGCTCGGGTGTGAAGTACCAGTCGGGCCGGCTGCCCCACGCGAGGTGGTGCGGCCCGAAGGCCTGCAGCGAGCGGAGCTCGCCGAGCCACCCGTCGCACAGCCGCCGGCGCAGCTCGACGAACCGGGCGCGGTAACGCATGGTCAGCAGCAGGCCCGCCGCGAGCCCGGTCTCCGCCAGCTTCGCGGCGATGGCGTCGCACTCGCTCAGCCGGGTGCAGAGCGGTTTGTCGCCGAGGATGTGCCGCCCGCTGTCGAGCGCCTTGAGGAGCAGCGCCCCGCGCCGGCCGTAGGCGTCGCCCGTGGCGAAGACGTCGAACTCCTCACCCTCCAGGATCTGCTCGCCGCTGGCGTCCCGGATCGGCAGACCCAGCGCCTGCTCCGCCACCGCGCGGTAGTGCGGGTCGTCTTCCGCCAGGACCGCCAGCTCGACCCCGGGCATCTTGCCCACGGTGCGCACGACGCTCTGGATGTGCCCGTGCTTGAACCCGTAGATCGCCACTCGGATCGCCATCCGCCGACTCCTCTCGCTCCTCACGCCACCGGACGCACGGCGTAGGGGTGGGGCTTGCCCCACCCTCTCCGAGGGCGCGCGCCATCACCCGGACGGGCGGGGCAAGCCCCGCCCTGTACAATCTCCGAAGTCCGCGAACCGCCCCTCGGCGGATCTGGATGGACCCTGGCCGGGAGGACCATACCCGCCCCGTGAGGCTATCACCACGTAGGGACTTGTCCCCCGGCCAGGGGTCTACGCGCCCCATGACCCGTGAGAAGTCGCGCCTCGAGCGCCAGTACAGGGCCGTCGAAGGAGCGTAGCACCGTCCAGTATAGCGGTCGGAGAAAGCCCATGGAAGAATGCTCGTTGGCTGTTTTCGCTGGCATCGACGCTCACTGGGACGATGCCAAGGTGTGCCTCCTCAATGCCCGCGGCAAACGGGTCGGCAAGCGGGTCTTCAAGGCTGACGCCGAAGGCCTGGCCGCCCTCACCGCCTGGCTGCGAGAGCAGTGCCAGGGCCAGGTCGACGGCCTCGGGGTGGGCGTCGAACGGCCCGACGGTCCGGTCACCGAAACCCTGGTCGCCAGCGGACTGGCGGTGTATGCGATCAACCCCAAGCAGGCGCAACGCTTCCGCGCGTTCTGCAGCGCGGCCGAGGCCAAAGACGACGAACGCGACGCGTGGGCCCTGGCCGCGGCGTTGCGGACGGACCTGGAGCAGTTCCAGCGGGTCGAGCCGGATCCGCCGCGGGTGGTGCTGCTGCGCGAGCTGACCCGCCTCCACGCGACCTTGCGCACCGAAGAGAACCGCTGGGCCAACCGGCTGCGGGAACTGCTCCACGCCTACTTCCCCGCGCTCCTGCAGCTGGCTTCGGAGAATCTCCTGGACCCCTTCCTGTGGGAGCTGCTGGAGCGTTGGCCGACCCCGGTGAAGGCCGCGCGAGCCAGCGCGAAGAGCGTGGCGGCGATCCTGGGGAAGTACCGCCTGCGGCGGGTGAAGCCCGCGCAGGTGCTGGCGGCGCTGCGGGCTGCAGGCCATGAGCTGCTGCCCGGCACCGCCGACGCGCTGGCGCTGCCGACGCTGGTGGCGGCGCGGATGCTGCGCGCGGTCTGCGAGCAACGCGAGGCCGCGGAACGGCCGATCGAGACCGTGCTGGATGAATTGCAGCGCGAACTGGCCACGCCCGAAGACCCGGGCGACGTGGCTCTGGCGCTGAGCCTGAGAGGCCTGGGGCCGCTGGGCTGCGCGCGCTTGTTCGGTGAGGGCTGGCGCTACGTGATGGCGCGGGACTTGGAGGGTTTGCGCACTCGCGGCGGGTGTGCTCCGGTGACCCGTGCCAGTGGGCGGTCGAAAACGGTGCACCTCCGCCGGGCGTGCAACCAGCACTTGCAGCGGGGCTTGCACGACTGGGCGCGGGGAGCGTCGTTGCACGACCCGGCGGCCACAGCGCACTACGCCGAGCTCCGCGGGCGGGGGTTCAGCGCCGAGCGGGCCTCCCGGGGGCTGGTGGACCGGCTCTTGCCGGTGCTGCTGGCGATGCTGCGCGACCGTACGCCGTACGACCCTGAGCGGCGACAGCGGGCCGGCCTGCGCGAGGCGGCCTGAATGCGGTCGTACCAGGACCGCAGGAGGCTTGACTCCTTGTGAGAAGTCCCTACGCCTGCTCGGACAGCCGTTGCGAGCACTCGCCTAGCGGTCCACGCCGGCGCCCCGCCCGGCCGTGCCCGGCTCCTCCTGGTGCCACGCCTTCCCATCGCCGCACTCCGTTCGCGAGTAGGTGTCGGTGCCGCCCTCGTCGAGGAACAGCCCCAGTGTGGCCGCGGCGATCCGCGGGCTGGTCTTGAGCTTGTCCGCCGGCCCGCTGCTCCCGCGGCCCAGGTTCACGCCGTCCTTGGCGGTGTAGGTGTCGTCGCCGGCCACTTCCCAGAAGTAGCCCACGCCGTTCGCGTTCCCCGCGCCCAGCGCCAGGTTGGGCGCCAGGTAGGCGTCGTTGCCCGCCTGGTCGCAGAGGAAGCCCAGCGAGAAGTCGTGCCCAGCGCCCTGGGCCATGTTGTGCGTCGCCTCGTAGCGGTCGTTCCCCGCCGCGTCCAGCAGCCCGCCCACCGCGAAGTGCGCCGCCGCGCCCTGCACGTACCACACGCCGTGGTACTGGTCGTTGCCGCCCAGGTCACAGAGCATCCCCACGCCGTACCAGTAGCCGCCGCCCTGACCGAAGACCCCGCACGAGTACTGGTCGTCGCCCTCGCCGTCCACCAGCCAGCCCGTGCCGCCCGACAGGCTGTGGCCGGTGGTGAAGTCGGCCCGGCGGCCGAAGCCGAAGCCCTGGCAGAGGCTCGACGTGTGGTCCGCCGCCTGCGCGCTGGGGAACAGCGTGCTCCCGTCCTCCGCCACGTAGGTGTCCTTGCCGCGCACGTCCACCAACACCCCGGAGCCCAGCGTGTAGCCGTAGCCCTGGCTGCGGTGCACGGCCGTGTAGGTGTCGTCGCCGTCGCGGTCCACCAGCACGCCCAGTCCGAACGAGGCCGAGCCCTGGGCGTGGCAGCGCCCGCGGTACTGATCGTTCCCGCCGCCGTCCCAGAGCGCGCCCACGCCGGCGACGCCGCAGCCCTGCGTGCTGTCGCCGCCCGTGTACTGATCGTTCCCGGCCACATCCACCAGCAGGCCCACCCCGCCGATCCCGGCGCCCCACGACGGGCCGGCCGAGTCGTACACATCGTCACCGGCCAGATCGAGCACGAGCGAGACCGGCCGGTCGTCGGTCGCGGCCACCGCGCCGGTGGCGTAGTGGTCGTCGCCGCCCACGTCCAGCACGAGGAGCGGCGGCGGGCCGCTGTAATCGTCGCGCCCCGCGCCGCCGAGGATCAGCGAGCCCACCGGCGTGCTCCACAGCCTGGTCTTGACCCCGCTGAGGTCCGCTCCGGCGAGCTTCTGCCGGGCGTCGTCGAGCACGAACGCCAGGTCCACCGCGGCCACGTCCAGCGACGCCAGGTCCAATGCGGCGACGAGCCGGTCAAGGCGGCGCTCGTGGGCCAGCGACTCGGTGCCGGCCTCGTCCTCGTTGGGGTCCACCACGGCGAAACGGGTGAGGTCGGCCAGGTTGCGCGCCAGCCCGGCGGCGGGCACCTGCTCGAACGCCCTCGCTCGCCACGCTACGGCGTCGGCCGAGGCGAGGAGGAGCATGGCGAGGCCCTGCTGCAGCTCGGGCGGCAGGTCGTTGGCGGGTGGGTCGTCGTAGGCGGCGGTGGCGCCGGCGGCGGCGCGGAGCTTGGCCAGGGCGGCCTCCACGGGGTGGTCCGCGTCGAGCTGCTTGCGGAAGCCGTCGGCCACCGGCGCCACCAGGCCGCGCCGCACGCCCAGCCCGCTGAGCTGCCCCGCGCGGATCAGCGCCGCGGCCAGGCTGCCCGACTCCGCCACAAACCCGGCGCCGTACATCTCACCCAGGGCCGGCACTTGCAGCGGGTCTTGTTGCATCAGCTCGTAGAGCGGCAGGCGGTACAGCCCGCCGCCGTAGAGCGCGGCGCGCGCGGTGTCGACGCGGGCCTCGTCGCGGGTGATCCCGGCAGCCTCGTAGACCGGCGCCCAGGGGTTCGCGGCCAGGAGCCCCGCGGTCAGCCAGATGCCCACCAACATGGCGACGCCTCCCGTTCCCACGAGTTCGGACGTTCGA
>JACPDV010000070.1 GCA_016183835.1 Armatimonadota bacterium | reverse complement strand
TGGGCGGCTCGGCGGACAACGGCGACTCCCGGCACGCAGCGGGTTTCGACGGCCCGCGCGGGCGGACCTTCCGGGCGGGCGGCGGCGATCAGGCGTGGCAGAGCCGCCGCGGGAGCGCGCCGTCCTGCTCGATCAAGCGGTACATCAGCTCGGCCTCCAGCTCCCGCCTCACCGCGCGGAAGGCCGGGTCGGCCCAGCGGTTGTGGAGCTGGCGCGGATCCTCGCGCTGGTCGAACAGCTCGCCGATGCTCCGGTCGCCGCCGTACACCGTGAGCCAGTGGTCGCGGGTGATCAGCGTCCGGAGCTGCAGGCCGAGGTAGTCTTCGTCCAGCTCGCCCACCACGCTCTCCTGCACCGCGTCCGCCGCGCCCTCGAGCAGCGGGCGGAGCGAATGCCCCGGCCAGGCCGCCCGCTGCCGCTCGCACTCGGGCGTGGCGGGCACGGCGCCCTCGGGGATCTCCACTCCCGCCAGGTCGAGGATGGTCGGCGCGAAGTCGAGGTGGCTGGCCAGCCCGTCACACACCCGTCCGGCCGCGAAGCGACCCGCGAAGCGCCACAGGCCGGGGATGCGCAGCACCTCGTCGAAGTGCGCCGGCGGCATGTTGTCGAGCCAATGGTCGCCCAGCAGACGGCCGTGGTCGCTGGTGAACACGACCACGGTGTTCCGGGCCAGGTCCAGCCGCTCCAGCTCGGCGAGCACCTGCCCCACGTGGTAGTCGACGTGGGAGACCATGCCGTACGTCATGGAGCGCTGCCGGGCGACGTGCTCGTCGCTGAAGTCGCACGGCGCGGCGCAGCCGGAGGTGAGGAAGCGCTCGTGTCGGAGCATCCGGAAGTGCGGCGCGAGGTCGTCCAGCTCGCCGTCGCGGCGGTTCGGCGGGGGCGCGTCCGCCGGGTTGTAGAGCGTGCCCCAGGGCGCCGGCGCGGTGTAGGGCGGATGCGGGTCGGGGAACGAGTGCCAGAGGAAGAAGGGCTGTTCGGCGGCCGCGTAGTGGCGCAGGGCGGCCACCGCGCGCTCGGTCATCCACTGGTCGTAGTGCAGCTCGGCGGGGAGCGTGTTGGGCCACACCACGCGTCCGCCCTCGTTCGGCGCGTCCTTTGGCGGGCTCATGATCTCGCGGAACCGCGGCTCCCGCTCGGCCGCCCAGGGCACCCAGTCGCCGACCGCGGTGTGGCCGTTGTGGATCAGGATCTCCACCGTCTCCAGGCCGTAGTAGGGCGTGGGGATGGCGCGGATGCGTCCGTCGCGCCACAGGGGGCCGGCCTCGCACCACTCGGCCGGATCGAGGGCGGCGGGATCGGTGCCGCGCTGAGGCATCCAGTTGCGGAAGTGGTGCTTGCCGATGCCGTGCGTAGCGTACCCCGCCCGGCGGAGGGCAGCGGCCACGGTGGGGATGACCGGGTCGAGGGGGATGCCGTTGCAGCGCACGCCGTGGCCTCGCGGCGTGCGGCCGGTGAAGAGCGTGGCGCGGGTGGTCATGCACATCGGGTGCACGGTGTAGCAGCGCGACAGCCGGACACCCTCGGCGGCGAGCCGGTCGAGGTGCGGCGTGCGCAGGACGGGATGGCCGTCACAGCCCAGCATGCAGCCGGGCTGCTGATCGGTCACGAAGACAAGGAAGTTGGGGCGCGGCGGCGGTGTGGACATGACGCGGGCTTCGCCGGTGTGTCGCGCCGCCCTGCGTCAGGGGTTGTCGTCACACTTCTGGGTGAACCAGCCGTGCGGCACGCCGGGCTGGGGCTCGGCCACCGTGTTGGCGTTCTGCCACTTGCAGTGCCCGTCGGCGAAGCCGTAGATCCCGCCCTCGCTGTGCCGCTTGGCCAGCACGTCGTAGACCATGCCGGTGGGCGACCAGTTGCTCCACAGCAGGTCGTTGTCGGGGTACTGGCGGGCTTCGTAGTCTTCGTGGTCGCCGATGAGGATGCTCTCGGAGGGGCACTGCACGCGGCTCAGGCGGGTGGCCCAGCCGTCACGCGGGTCGGCGGGCAGGTAACCGAAGTTCTGGTAGTTCCAGCCGTACGAGCTGTGCAGGTCACGGGACTGGGAGGGGCAGATGGCGATCTGCGTGTTGCGCATGTAGGTGTAGGCGGCGTCGACCCAGTGCACCACGTTGTCCTGGTAGACCGGGCTGAGGCCGCCGGCCAGCGGGCCGATACGGGCGCCTGCCGGGAGCTTCTGGTCGTAGTCTTCGGCGTAGGCCAGGAGCGCGGTGAGGATCTGCCGCACGTTGCTGTTGCACTGGGTGGTGCGGCCTTTCTCGCGGGCCTTGGCGAAGACCGGGAAGAGGATCGCGGCCAGAACCACGATGATGGCGATCACCACCAGCAGCTCGATCAGAGTGAAACCGTGCCGCGTGCGCAAAACCGCCCTCCGCCCATGCCGGAGCGCCTGCCCTGAAGAGGTGTTTCCCCGGCCGGCGCGGCGGCAAACACCCGGGGAGGTGCGCCGCGGGTGGCGTCCAATCCCAGCGCCGCGAGGAGAGGCAGGATGGCCACCGAGTACCGCTTCAGTTTCGGCCCCTGGAATGTGCACGAAGGCGCCGACCCGTTCGGGCCAAAGGTCCGCAAGTCCGTGCCGTTCAACGACAAGCTCGGCTTCTACCGCAAGCTGGGTTTCGTGGGCGTGCAACTCCACGACGACGATGCCGTGCCCGACATGGAGAGCCTGTCGCCGGCGCAGATCACGGCGCAGGCGGCCGACCTGAAGCGGCGGCTGGCCGACCACGGCCTCGTCGCCGAGTTCGTGGCACCGCGCCTCTGGGAGGACGCCCAGTGGGTGGACGGCGGCTTCACCGCCAACGACCCGGCCTGCCGCGCCTCGGCCATCGAGCGCCTCAAGCGCACCATCGACATCGCCGACGCGCTCGGTACCGACTTCGTCGTGCTGTGGCTGGCGCGCGAGGGCAGCTACGTGCGCGAGAGCAAGAACGCCCGGGCCGCCTACGAGCAGGTGCTCGACGCCATCAACGCCGGCCTGGCGTACCATCCCGCCATCCGCATCGCTATCGAGCCGAAACCGAACGAGCCGATGGACCTGGCCTACGTGCCGACCATCGGGCATGCGATGGCCCTCGCCTACCGCTCGGCCGACCCGTCGCGCGTGGGCGGTCTGATCGAGACGGCGCATGCGCTGCTGGCCGGCCTCGATCCGTCCGACGAGATGGCCTTCGCGCTCTCTTGCGGCAAGCTCTGGAGCGTGCACCTCAACGATCAGAACGGGCTGAAGTACGACCAGGACAAGATCTTCGGCGGCGCCAACCTCCGCGCGGCGTTCAACCAGGTACGGGTGCTCGTCGCGCGAGGTGTTCCTGGCGCTGGTGGACAAGGTGCGGAGCCTGGACCGCGCGGCCGAGGCGCAGCTCATCGCGGAGCGGGATTACGAGGGGCTGGAGATGCTCATCCTGAGCCACCTGATGGGGCGGTGAACTGGCGGTCGTCGGGGCGGAGGGCCTGGATGGCAAGCCCGTGGCTGGCTGTAGCCGACGAGAACCAGCATGTGGGCCGCCTGTTGCGCAGCAGGTACCCGAGGAACAGCATCTGCCGGTCCTACTATGCTGCGTACGCCGCGTGCTCTGGTTGGTTGGAGCGCCACAGTATTCCGAAAGGCGAGACGCGCGACGGCACGCCGCGTGACAACTACGCTCACGAGCGGCTGGCTGCGCTGCTGCGAAATCTGATGATGTGGAATGAGGAACGCTGGCCGCGTGATAGAGTCGACGATATCGAGGACGCTCTCAAACGGCTCCGAGATGCCCGCACAGCCGCTGACTACAGCCCGGTTGCCGTGCTGACGCCGCAGGACGCAGAGGATGCAGCCAGGGATGCCAGGATCGTGCTGGTGGCGCTGCGCGCGGAGCTGGAGTGATGGTATGGCAGACTTGACCAACGACCAGATCGCCGAGATCATCCAGACTACGGCCAACGACTACCGGGGTGAGGACCCCAGTCTGCCGGAGCTCAGCGTGAGCCCGGAGTCCGTGCGCTACGAGGATGGATGGTACTACGTTGACGTGGTGGCCCGGCAACGTCCGGCCAGAGCCTACCCGTTCTACGACCAACTCAGGGAGCTGGAGTCACGCTTGCGGGATCGACACCAGGTCGACGTGCTGCTGGCCCCGGCCCGCGCTGCGTGAGGTGTTCCGGACGCTGGATCGGGCGGCCGAGGCGCAGCTCATCGCCGACCGGGACTACGAGGGGCTGGAGACTTCATCCTGCGGCATTTGATGGGGCGGTGAGCCGCGAGCAAAAGCGGGCGATGGAGGATGCCGGCGGTTATAATGACCCTCGGAGACGACGATGTCGCTGGTGCTGGAGATCCCGGACAGCGTCGCCGGCGCGCTATTGCTGCCACCGGCGGAGCGCGAGGAGCGGCTGCGCCAGGAGCTGGCGGTGACGCTCTACGCACTGGAGATCCTCGGCTTCGGGAAGGCACGGGAGCTGGCGGAGCTGGGTCACTACGAGTTCGGCCAGTTGCTCGGACGGCGCGGTGTGCCGCGGCAGTACGGGCAGGAGGAGCTGGACGAGGATCTGGCGGCGGTCGAGCGGCTCCGACGCGAGGCGGCCGATGCGGGTAGTCAGTGACACCTCGCCACTGCTGAACC
Source organism: Armatimonadota bacterium (assembly GCA_016183835.1). GTDB lineage: Bacteria > Armatimonadota > UBA10988 > UBA10988 > UBA10988 > JACPDV01. The sequence goes on along the minus strand of JACPDV010000070.1, from coordinate 7,043 downwards.
TGGCTATCGTGGACCTGCTCGACCTCCTGCCGGCGATCTACGAGGCCGTCTATGTGCCGGAAGCGGTGGTGGCCGAGTTGCGGCTCGACAGCGGCCTGCTGGGGACGGACCGGCTGCTGGCGGCCCTGGGCTCAGAGTGGCTGCAAGTGGTGGCCGTGGCCGAGTCGAGCGTGTCAAGCGCGGTGCGCGGGCAGGTCGACGCCGGGGAGGCCGAGGCGATCCTGCTGGCGCTGCAACTCGGGCTGGCGGACCTGCTGGTGGACGAGCGGGCAGGCAGGCGCCTGGCGGCCCAACTCGGGCTCTACCCGATGGGGCTGCTGGGCCTGCTGCTGACGGCCAAGGAGCGGCGGCTCATCGAGCGCGTCGAGCCCGCGATAGACGCGCTGCGCGAGCAGGCCGGCTTCTTCGTTGCCGACAGCCTGCGCGAGCAGGTGTTGCGGCTGGCCCGGGAGCGGTGAGGGCCGCGGGATGCGCGCCGGCGAATCAGTATGGTGTCCCGCGACTGTGAACCTGGCGACATTCCCAGAGGAGTCACCTATGTTCGGATGGTTTCGACGCCGTCGGTCCGGCAACAGGAGTGGAACGGCGAGCCGCCAAGTCAACAAGGAGAATTCGGCACACCGCCCGACCGATCTCTTCCAGGTCGAGGGGCACTATCAGTTGTTCGCGATCAGCAGCCGCAAGCCGTCGATGGATGATCTGTCCTTTATGGTCAATGCGGCTGGGTTCAATGATGATGTGCTCGAGGCGATGACCGGGCCAAAGGTCAATGCCGCAATGTATTCTGCTGACGAGATAGCGACCATTGCCAAGGAGTTAGGCATCCCTCCGGGACCCGTTGCCGCTCTAATCGTGCCGGTTGTCGGCGTACAGCTTAGTGTTATGTTAGACGAACCCGAACTCTCCATGAAGGACGGCGTGATTGAACTGCAGAGCGGAGCCCGAGTCTGCCTTCATTTGGCCTGGCAAGGCACTATGCCACGGGGTGGTACCGGGGTTCTCCTTACCCTCTTGCGGGCAGGTGGGTAGCCAGAGTAGGTCTAGGCAAGCCATGGACGATCCAGCAGTCCAGTAGTCACAGAACATCGTACAGACTGGCGCGCCGCCCCCAGAATGGCGCGTCGCAGCCGGGCACGGTGCCGAGTGCGCTGGCCAAGTTGGCGGGCGACCTCCTGCTTGCGGCGCCCTGCCGCGGTGAGGTAGACTGAGACTCGAAGCCCGCGCCGCCGGGCGAGCCCGGAGAGTGACCGATGAGCGCCGAACCCCAGACGACTCCGCCGCTCCCGCCCGGCCCGGCCCGGTCGGAGCTGGCGGCCTTGCTGGCCCGCGTGGCGCGTGGTGAGCGGGTGGTGGTGGTGGCGGCCGACGGCGAGCCGCCCGCAGCCCTGGTGCCGCTGGCCGAGCTGGAGCGTCTGCAGGAGGCCGCCGAAGACCTCGAGGACATCCGCGCGGCCTTGGCGTCGGAGCGGCACCACGCCGAAAGCGGCGCCTCGCCCGAACCGGCCGAAGAGGTGTTCAAGGACCTCGGGTTGTGAGCGCGTCGCCCTACCGCGTGGTCTTCATCGGCCACGCTCGCCGTGACTTGGAGCGCTTGCCGCGTGACCTACAACAGAGGGTGGCTGCCGCTATTCGCGCCCTCGCCGACAACCCCAGGCCCGCGCCACCGGCCGGCAAGCCGTTGACCGGCGACCAAGCCGGCTTGTGGCGCGTTCGCGTCGGTGGGTGGCGGGTGATCTACCGAATCGACGACTCGGCCCGGGTCGTGGCGGTGGTGGACATCATGCCCCGGCAGGATGACTATCGGCCACTCTGATCTTGGCGCTCACCCCCGCAGCCACCGATCCAGGAACTCAAACGTCCCCACCCCGTGGATCGTGTGCGGCCCGTCGAACCACTCGATCACACACCGCTCCCCCAACCCCATCAGGTCGTAGTGCCGGTAGACCTTCGCGAACTCGTACCCCACCCACTCGTCCGGCGAGACGCCGTCGCCGTGGCCGCGCTCCACCATGAACGGCCGGGGAAAGATCAACTGCGCCTGCTCCAAGTGCCCGAACGTATCCCCAAGCCCGAACTCCGGCATCTCGTACTCGGCCGTGAAGACGTACCCGTTCCGGAAGTGCGTCGAGGCCACCTTGCGGATCCAGTCGGAGAAGTTGCCCGAACAGATCACCAGGCAGTACTCCGGCACCAGCGGCGTCAGGAACATCGCCGTCTTGCCGCCGTAGCTGAGCCCGTAGTACGCGATCCGCTGCGGGTCCACGAACGGCAGGCCCGCCAGCCAAGCCACGATCGCCTGGTGCTGCCGGACAATGAAGGAGTACAGGTTCAGCCCCAGCGGGTTGGCCTTGCGCACCGTCTGGCGGAAATGGTCCATCCCGATGTACGGGTTCTGCGGCGCGAAGACGATGTACCCGCGCTCGGCCAGGCGGTAGGCGTAGCGGTGGTAGGACTCCTCGTCGTTGGCCGGGTCGCAGAGGATCTCCGGCCGGCCCTCCAGCCCGTGCTGGCAGACCACCACCGGCCGGCGCTCGTCCGGCCGCAGGTCCTTGGGCAGGAGCAGGATCCCGTAGGCGAACACGTCCGGCAAGACATTCAGCACCACCTGCCAGCCACGCACCCGGTCGGTGTCGCACCACAGCTTCGCCCGCGGGTTGGGCGGCAGCGCGGGCTCGCGCAGTGCGCCGATGACCTCCGTCCAGTAGTGCTCGCGGTACCACTCGGCCGAGCGCGCGAAGGCCGGTGACGAGGAACGGTCGGCCTTCGACCAGAACGCCTCGCGGCGCATCTCGGACCCCATGATCAGGTCCTCGTCGAACTGCACAAGTTGCCGGTACTGCCGTGCAAAGCGCGCCGCGACGTCCACCGGCTCGATCACTTCGGGCGGTGTGCCACTGGCAGCTTGACTGCCAGTGCCGCCACCGGCGACGCCCAGGAACCCCAACAGCGCCGCATCGGCGTCCTCGGCCAACACCAGCTTCAGCTCCGGCGCCAGGGCCCGCGCCCGATCGCACTCGGCCGACACTTCGGCGAACGGCGGCGTGCCCAGCCGGCCGGGCGTGGGGCCGCCGACGCGGTCGGGCGGGTTGATCGGCACCTCCATCTCCGGCCCGGCGCCGGCGTGCACGACCAGTTTCCGTGGGGCGATCAGCGCCGCCACGCCGCTGTCGCCGAAGTCGCTCACCAGCCGCCAGATGTTGTGGTCGATGGGCTCGCGCCAGAGCTCCTCGCGCGGGCCGAAGGCGCCGCTCACCCCGGCCACGGCAACCCGCTCGTCCAGCGCCGCGGCGTAGAGCGCCAACCGGCCGCCCTCGCCGTGGCCGAAGACGCCCACCGGCCGCTCGACGTCGGAGACGAACCAGTCCACCGCGGCGAGCACCTTCTGGATCTCGTAGCCCACCATCTGCCGGCCCAGCGGATAGGCCGCGCGGTAGATGAACTCGCGGTGCGGCAGCCGGGTCATCACCAGCCGCGGGTTGCCCGCCAGGCCGCTCTTGCGGTCGATCAGCAGCGGCACGAGCACCCGACAGCCCTGCTCCACCAGCCGCCGGGCGAGCTGCATCTCGGGCGGCAGGCCGGGCTCCACCCCGCACAACGCCTCGGGAGACACCTCGCAGTCGGGCAGCGCCACAACGTCCATCACCGGCTCGCCGTTCGGCTCCAGGAGCAACCCTTCGGCCTCCAATCCGGGGAGCACCGACCAGATCGCGCCGTAGACTGTGTAGTCCGGGCTGCTCGCCACGGGCACCGGGCCGAGGATCCGCAGCTCCGGCGCCTCGCGCTCGTCCACCACGCCGAGCATCTTCGCCAGCAGCGCGCGGCCCTCGGCGGGCGGGCGGCTCGTCGGCCGGCGGGCCGGCGCTTCCGCGGTGGCGCGGTCGAGGTAGCGGTGGAGACCCTCCACCATCTCCCAGGCCAGGTCGCCGTCGTCGGTCAGCGCGGTGGTGCCGGGCAGCGTGTCGAACATGGCGAGGCTCCGCGACGCGAGCGGATTGGACAGGAGCGGCGGCTTTCCTCGCGAACGCCCCCGCGGAGAGGGACGCATGAACCAGCCGCGTGTGGAAGGCGAGGAACAGGTCTACACCTACAGCCCCGCCAACAACGGCGCCGGCCCGCTGTGGTGTTACGGCGCCACCTGCGTCGTGCGCCACGGCGACGACGTGTTCGCCGCCGGGCTGGAGACCATCGCCGGCGCCAAGCCGCTCAACAACTGCCGCTGGACCCTCCACCACCGCGGCGCGGACGGGTGGCGCCAGGTGGCCGCCGACCCGGTCGACCGGCAGCGCGAGCCGTGTCCGCTGACCCTCCTCCGCGACGGCCGGCTGTTCCTCTCCACCAACCCCACGCTCACCGCGCCGGACACCCACAGAGGGCCCGCCGAGCCGCGCGTGCTGGAGCTCGACACAGCCGAACCGGCCGCCTGGCGGACCAGCCTGCCGCGGTGGAGCGCCGAGCCGCGGTTCACGGAGCACAGCTACCGCACCTTCGCCGCCGACGGGCTGGGCGGCGAGCTGATCCTGTTCAACGTGCTGGGTCACGAGGGCTACCACTGGGCGCTGCGCGACCGCGACGGGGAGTGGAGCCACGCCGGGGAGCTGATCTTCCCCTGGGGCGCCGACTACGAGGTGCCGGAGGCCATCCGCTGCTGCTACCCCGAGATCGCGATGCGCGGTCGCGCGGTCCACTTCCTCGGCATCAGCGACATCATCGAGCCGGTCAAGGCCTGGCGCGAGTACAAGCTGGTGCTCCACGAAGGCAAGACCTGGGACTACGAGTTCCGGCGCCTGTTCTACACCTGGACGCCGGACGTCACCCGGGAGCCGTTCGCGCCGTGGCTCGAGGTGGCCAGCCGCGAGGCCACCTGCGGGCGTATCAGCAACCTCGACCTCTGGCTCGATCCGACCGGCCGGGCGCACCTGCTGTGGCTGGAACAGAGCGTCTGGGACCCGCGGATGCGCGAGCGCTTCTTCCCCGACACGCCCATCACGTTCGAGCTGTGCCATGCCGCGGTGGCGGACGGGAAGGTGATCGGCCGGGGGACCACCGCGCAGGGCGGAGAAGGCATCTCGCCGGAGCGGCCGGGCTGGGCGCGTCTCCACGCTACGCCGGACGGGCGGCTGTTCGTCTTCTACCATGTGGGCGGCGAGACCACGGCGGGTCAGCCGCTCAGCGAGAACCGGCTGGCGGAGATCCGGACCGACGGGAGCATCGGCGGATCGGTGACGGTCCCGTTGCGGCACGCGTTCACGAGCTTCATGACGGCCACGGAGCGGGGCGGGTCAGCGCCGTCGGAGGTGCTCGACGTGCTGGGCGTGGCGGAGGGAGTCGAGGGAATCGCGTACGCGCGGATCCGGGTGGTCTAACTGGCCCCTCCCCCTGCGAAGCGGGGGGAGGCCGGGAGGGGGGCTGGTCCGCTGTGGCCCATTGCCGGCCGGCCCCCACCCCAGCCCTCCCCCGCTTCGCAGGGGAGGGAGTCCCGGGGCGGGTGCTGACTCGATGGAGACGGAGCCGACGGGATTCGAACCCGCGACCTCTGGCTTGACAGGCCAGCGTTCTGAACCTGGCTGAACTACGGCTCCCCTTGACGGGTGAGGCGGAGTATAGCCACTCAAGGCGGTTCTGTCAAGGCAGGTGGAGCGCCGTTCAGCCCCCCGGCTCCACGACTCTTGTGCCCTCCGGCGCCTCGCCCCAGCCGTCCGGATTGCGCACCACCGTGGCGTCGCTCTCGTAGATCAGCCGGTTCGCTTCGTACTGCCGCCGCATCGCCTCCTGGGCCGCCGGGTCGTCGCGGTGGACGTCCCACTTCCGCGGATGCCACTGGTGCAGCAGCGCCGTGCGGTGCTCCACGCGCACCAGCGGGAGGCCGTCCAGCTCCGCCCGCCGGACGATGTCGAGGTCCATGAATCCCCATCGCCGCATCCGCTCGTCGAACCCGCGCACCCGGTGGTACCACTCCCGCGTCGCGGACAGGCAGGGCCCCACGGCATGGTCGCCGGCCCATTCGCCCATCGCCGCCAGCTCGTCGAACCGGGCCACCACGTCGGTCTCCGGCCCCAGCGCCTCGCGCGGCAGATCGCGGAACTCGCAGAGGACCAACGCCGCTTCCCAGACCAGATGCGCGCGGAGCACCCGCTCGGCGAAGCTCGGCGCGAAAAGCATGTCCACATCCGTCGGCAGCACAAACCGCGCCGCCTCCGGCACGTGCCGGAGCCCCACGTTGAGGGCGTGCGACTTGTTCCACTCGGCCCCGCCGGGCGGCAGCGCCACGAGCCGGGCGCGGTGCTCAGCGCACAATCCCTCCAGCTCGGCCACATGCTCGGGCCGGCTGCCGAAGTCGACCACGGTGAGGTCGAGGCACTCGGGCGGAAGGGTCTGCGCGCGGAGGGTGCGGAGGAAGTTGCGCGTGCGCCAGCCCTCGCGGTCGAGCACAGGCACCACCACCGCCAGGCGCTCGGCGAGCAGCCGCTCACGGGGCAGACGGTCGGCCGCGCGGGCGCACAGGCGCCGCCGCAGGGCGCGGCGGAGCCGCGCGAGCTGGCGCAGGTGGAGCAGCTTGGTCATCTCTCTCAGCGCCGCCGCTCGGGCGGCTCGATCACCTCGGCGCCGTCGGGCAGCGCGCCCCACTCGTGGTCGCGATTGCGCACCGGATCGTCGCTCGCCAAGACCAGCTCGCGATTGCGCTCCCAGTGCCGCCGGTAGCGCTCGTGCTCGGCCTGCTCCTCAGGCGTGCGCGGCTCATCGAATCTGCGCCAGTGCCACTGGTGGAGCAGCGCCGTGCGGTCATGGAGCCAGACCTCCACGAGTCCGGACAATCGGGCGCGACGTTGGATGTCGAAGTCGTCGTGGTCCTCGCCGAAGAGCCGCTCGTCGAATCCGCGCACCTGGTGGTACCACTCCCGCGGCGCGGCCAGACAGGGCCCCACGGCGCTGTCGTCGTAAAGCTGGCCGAGCCCGCGCAGCCGCTCGAACTCGGCGATCACGTCGGTGTCGTCGGCAGGGGAGCCCTCGGGCAGGTCGGTGAACCGGCACAGCGCCAGCGCCGG
>JACPDV010000221.1 GCA_016183835.1 Armatimonadota bacterium | reverse complement strand
GACCCGACCGAGACGCTGAGCCGTGTGACCGAGCAGATCCGGACCATGCTGGAGGAGGCCGACGCCGCCCGGGAGCAGGCCTACCGGCTGCAACGCGAGGTGACGCGCGCCGCGGCGAGCACCATCCGCGCCGTGCATCGCCACGCCTTCGACGACGCCGACGGCCATCTGGCCGAGACGCGCGGCCTGTGCGCCACGATGAACGGCCAGGCGCGGCAGTCGCCGCAGGTCTACTACGCCGGGTTTGTGCTCGACGCGCAGAAGGAGTACGCCGAGGCGGCGCTGGTCTTGGCGCTGGTCGCCGAGCGCGAAGTGCCCACCCACCGCGAGCTGGACATCGAGCCGGCGCCCTACCTGAACGGACTGGCCGAGGCGGCGGGCGAGCTGCGGCGCTTCGTGCTCGACGCCCTCAAGTCGGGCGACCACACCACGGCCGAGCGGCTGCTCGAGGTGATGGACGGGATCTACTATCTGCTGGTGACCTTCGACTACCCGGACCAGATCAGCCAAGGGCTGAAGCGGCGGCTGGACATGGTGCGGGCGGTGTTGGAGCGGACCCAGGGCGACGTGCTGACCACGCTCCGCGAGGCACATCTGCAGGCCGCGGTGCACCGGCTGCACGAGGCGTGAGGGCATAGAAGGGCGGCCGAGACAAGGCTCCGGCGGGTCCGGAGCGTGGTCGATGGGCGCCGTCGTTGAGCCCTCACCCCAGCCCTCTCCCGGCGGGAGAGGGGGCCGGAGTGTCGGCGCCGTTCACCCCATCCCGTACCGCCTCAGCCGCCGGTACAGCTTCTTCCGGTCGATCCCTAGCGCCGCCGCCGCGCGCGACTTGTTGCCGCCCGCCTCGCGCAGCGCCGCCTCGATCATCCGCCGCTCCTGTTCGTCGAGCCGGCCATTGGCCTCGCTCTCCGGCTGCGGCACCTCGGCCACCGGAGGCGGCGACGTGCCGAAGGTCAGGTCGTCCGCCTCGATCGCCTCGCCCTGGGCGAAGAGGAACGCTCGCCGGAGCACGTTCTGCAGCTCGCGCACATTCCCCGGCCAACGGTGCGACCGCAGGCGCTGCATCGCTCCCGCGGTGAGCGGTTTGGGCAGGATGCCGTACTCCTCGGCGATCCGTGCCAGCACGTGGCCGGCCAGCAGCGGCAGGTCCTCGATCCGCTCGCGGAGCGGCGGCAGGTGGATCACCACGCCTTCGATGCGGTTGTACAGGTCCGCCCGGAAGCTGCCCTCGGCCACCGCCGCCGCCAGGTCGCGGTTAGTGGCCGCGACCACCCGCACGTCCACCGGAGTCGGCGTGTTGCGGCCCAGCGGCGTGACCGCCTTCTCCTCCAGCGCGCGGAGGAGCTTGACTTGCATCTCGGGCCGCATCTCGCCGATCTCGTCCAGCAGCAGCGTGCCCTGGTGGGCGGCCTCGAACGCACCGATGTAGTGCTCCGTGGCGCCGGTGAAAGCGCCCTTGCGGTGCCCGAAAAGCTGGGATTCCTGCAGGTCGGTGGGGATGGCTCCGCAGTTGATGGCGATGAACGGGTGTGGGGCACGCGGGCTGCCGTGGTGGAGCGCGCGGGCCACCAGCTCCTTGCCGGTGCCGGTCTCGCCGGTGATCAGCACGGGGATGTCGTGGAACTGGCAGAGCCGCTCGACCTGCCGGTAGACCTCGCGCATGGCCGGGCTGCCGCCGACCATCTCGCCGTAGTGCTCATGGCTCTCGAGGCGGCGCTGCAGCGTGGCCACCTCGGCGCGGAGCCGGCGGTTCTCGAGCCGCATGGCATGCGTCTCCACCTCCCGGCGGAGGACCAGGAGCAGCTCGTCCATGTCACACGGCTTGAGCAGGTAGTCGCGCGCGCCGTGCCGCATCGCCTCGATGGCGGTCTCGACCGTGGCATGCCCGGTGAGGATGATCACGAGCGGCGGCGCGGGGCGCTCGCTGAGCCGGCGGAGCAGCTCGACGCCGTCCATCTCGGGCATCTTCAGGTCGGTGACGACGACGTCGGGGAGGAACGTGTCGTGCAGCTCGTCGGCGAGGCGGCCGTTCAGCGCGGTTTCGACCTCGGCGCCGTGGCGGGTGAGGATGCGGCGGACGGTCTGGAGCAGGTGGGCCTCATCGTCGACGAGCAGGATACGGACGCCGTCGAGACGGATGTCATCGGTGGGCATGTGGACGAACGATACGTCAGGGGCCGGCGGGAGTCAACGCCCCGCCTCCGCCAGCGCGACAAACACCCGGTCGTGCAGCGCTCGGACGGCCGTGCTGGTGCCGCCGAAGTGGTTGAACATGGTGGTCGCGATCAACAGGTCGCGGCCGCGCGTGGTGACATAACCCGATAGCGAGGTGTTGTTGGACAGGAAGCCGGTCTTCGCCTGGACGCTGCCCTCGGCGGCGGTGCCCTTCATGCGGCCGGACAGCGTGCCGTCGACGCCGGCGACCGGCAGTGCGCCGGTGAACGCCGCACTGTCACGATGGAGCATCATGGTGCGGAGCACGCCCGCGACGGCCTTCGGCGTGACCAGGTCGTAGCGCGAGAGGCCGGACCCGTCGACGAGGTGCAGGCCGTCGGTGCTCACGTCGTGGGCGCGGAGGAACGCGAGGATGGCCTCGGCGCCGGCTTCCGGCGTGCCGCGGCCGGAGGCGCGGAAGCCCAGCTCGCGGAGCAGCATCTCGGCGTAGAGGTTGTCGCTCTGCTTCAGCAGCCGCTGGAGCAGGCTCTCGAGCGGGGCGGAGGAGTGGGTGGCCAGGTCGACGCCGTCCGCCGGCGCGGGGCCCTCGGCAGGTCGGTCGTCGACGCTCACGCCGAACTCGGCGAGCACCTTCCGGAACGCGGCGGCGGCGGCGAGCGGCGGGTCGGGGAGGGCCATGGCCTGGGTCACCTCGGCCGTCCTGCCCGCCGGGATGGTGCCCCTCACGAGGTAGCTCGCGCCGCCGAGGGGACGGTCGAACTCCACGGCGGTGCGACCGGACGTCGGGCCGGTGAGGGCGGTGGAGCGGAGCGGCACGGCCAAGTCCTCGGGGGTACACCAGGCCCGCGCCGGCCGGCCCGCGCCCTCGCCCGGCAAGACGCGGATGGTGACCTGGTTGCGCTCGATGGCCAGGGCGGTGATCTCCGGCGCGTAGTACCAGGGCAGATCGTCCACGGCCCAGCCCTCGCCCAGGCGGCGCTCGTAGCGGCGGGTGTCGGCCAGGACGGCGCCCCGCACGTGGCGCACGCCCTTGGCCCTCAGGGCTGCCGCCAGCTCCCGGAGGTCCGCCAGGTCGAGGCTCGGGTCGCCGCCGCCGACCAGGTAGAGGTCGGGCACGTTGCCCTCGATGGGCGGCCGTGAGCTGCGCACGGTGGTGACGAAGCGGTAGCCGGCGCCGAGCTTGTCGAGTGCGGCCGCGGCGGTGAAGAGCTTCGCGTTGCTGGCCGGGGTAAACAGCTTGTCGACGAAGTGGCCGTACAGCTCGGGCCGGCGGGGCGGCTCGTAGGGCAGCAGGCGGACCAGGCCGGCCCCGCCCGCCTGCGTGCCGGCGGCGATCACCAGCACGCCGGCGAAACCGCCGGCCAGGGCGGGATCGGCGATCACCCGGTCGATCTCGTGGCGGGCCGCAGAGGGCAGCTCGGCGAGCGGCGGCGCGCCCACCGCGCAGCATGTCAGGCAGGCCAGGAAGGCGGCGGCGGTCATGCCTAAGCGGTCTCCGCGGCGGCCAGGACGACGCGGTTGCGGCCGGTGCTCTTGGCCTGGTAGAGGGCCTGGTCGGCGGCGTTGAGGATCTGCGCCGCGGAGAGGCAGCCCTCCTGGAAGGTGGCCACACCGACGCTGGCGGTGATCTGGATCACCTGCCCCTCGTGGACGGCCTGCATGGCCTCGATGCTGGTGCGGATGCGCTCGGCGACCTGCAAGGCGGCGGCGGCCTCGGCACGGCTGAGGATCACGCTGAATTCCTCGCCGCCGTAACGGGCTACGAGGTCGTCGTCGCGCACGGCGATCACCAGGTGGCGCGCCACCTCGCGCAGCACCGCGTCGCCGGCGGGGTGGCCGTAGCGGTCGTTGACCGACTTGAAGTGGTCGAGGTCGAGCATCAGGAGTGAGAAGGTGCGTCCGGCGCTCTGCGCGGAGCGCCAGGCCCGTTCGAGACAGTCGTCGAAGTAGCCGCGCGAGTGGACGCCGGTGAGCCCGTCGCGGGTGGCGCGCTCGCTCATGTCCTCGTAACGGTTGGCGTTGTCGATGGCCACCGCCGCCTGGCTGGCGAGGAGTGTCATCAGGTTCAGGTCGTTTTCGTCGAAGCTGGCGCCGCTGTGCTTGTTGTTGACGTTGAGCACGCCCACCACCCGGTCGGCCACCAGGATCGGGACGCAGACCAGCGAGGTGTTGCTGTACTGGGTGGCGTTGCGCCGGCCGAAGCGCGAGTCGGTCTCGATGTCGGCGACGAACAGCGGCTGTCCCGACTGCGCCACGGTGCCGGCGATGCCGGTGCCCACGGTGGCCACGGCCTCCGCCACGATCTGGGGGTCGATGCCGCGCGAGGCGCGGATGCGGAGCGTCTCGCCAGTGGGCTCCAGGAGCATGAGGGAGCAGCGCTCGGCGCCGCAGATGATCTCGATCATTTTCTGGAAGGGCTCGGGACGAGGGTGGAAGCGACCGAACGGTTGCTGCGCGATCCCGCGCGGTGCCTGTTTGTGCCCGTCATGTTGGCCGAGCCGCTGAGCATCTCGGCCGAGCCGGCCTGCTCCATGCTGACCGCCCCGTCGATGCTCCCGCCCACGGGGATGGGCGCGGCGCTGAACAGCCGGTCGCCGGCGGCGCGGAGCACCACCTCGCCGCTCTCGAACGCGACCGACGCGGCGGCGACGTGGTCGGGGCCCAGGGTCTCGCCCGGCTCGGCCAACCTGAGCGACACCGGCCGTAGCTCGCCGCTCTCCTGGTCGAGCAGCCACACCGCCGCGCGGAGCGGCTCGTGGAGCACCACCAGGGCGCGAAGAACCGATTCGAGCGCGGCCATCAACGTGATGTTGGAGGTGGCGGCTTCCACGGTCTGGAGCACGTAGGCCTGGTGCGCGGCTTCGAGCACTTTGACCTGCCGGCGCAGCCGGCGCAGCTCCACGGCCCGGCGCACCACGGTCTCGAGGTAGGGCACGGACCACGGCTTGGTGACGAACTGGCAGGCGCCCTCGCGGAGCGAGGCGATGGCGTGGTCGAGGGTGGCGTTGGCGGTCATCACCACGAACTCGGGCGCTTCATCGGCGAGCGCCTGACAGGCGGTCTGCACCACCTGGTGCCCGGTGATGTCGCCCAGGTTGATGTCGCACAGCGCCACGTCCACGCCGCCGTGCGAGAGGCGCTCCAGCCCGGCGCGCCCGGAGTTGGCCACCTCCACCTGGTAGCCGCGGAAGCGGAAGTGCAGGCTCAGCGCCTGCGTGATCGTGGGTTCGTCGTCGATCACCAGGATCAGCGGGGTGCTCGAGTCCTTCACAGCCTGCTCCCGTCACACGCACCACCAGGGGTGTCACGATTCTATCGGCACGGGTCGGCCGTAAGCTAAGGCCCATGCCGCAGCCCGGCTGCCCGCGCGATCCCACCGGTGGGCGCGTTCGGCCCGCGCCGGAGAGTTCCTCCCCGGCCCGGGAGTGCGGGAGCGTGGCGCGCTACGTGCCGTGCTGCCAGGCGTGCAGGTAGGCGTCTTGCTCGGCGGTGAGGGTGTCGATGTGCACGCCCATCGCCGCCAGCTTCAGCCGGGCGATCTCCTCGTCGATCGCCCGCGGCACGTCGTAGACGCCCGGCGCCAGGGAGCTGGCGTTGGCCGTCATGTACTCCGCCGCGCCCGCCTGGTTGGCGAAGCTCATGTCCATCACCGCCGCCGGATGGCCTTCGGCACAGCCCAGGTTGACCAGCCGGCCTTCGGCCAGGACAAACACGCGCCGGTCGCCCGGCAAGACATACTCGTGCACCAGCGGCCGCACCTCGCGCGGCGCGCCGCACAGCTCACCGAGGCTGACCAGGTCGAGCACGTTGTCGAAGTGCCCGCTGTAGCAGACGATGCAGCCATCCTTGACGATATCCCAGTGCTCGCGCCGCACCACGTGTTTGTCGCCGGCGAGGGTGCAG
>JACPDV010000220.1 GCA_016183835.1 Armatimonadota bacterium | reverse complement strand
GTGGCCTCGTCCATGCCGCAGCCGGTGTCCGAGACCTCGAGTCGCAGGCTCCGCCCGGCGTGGCGGGCACGCAGCGTGAGCACACCACCGTCGGGCATCGCCTCCACGGCGTTGTTGATCAAGTTGACGAGAGCGCGGCGGATCTGGTCCGGGTCGAGCTCGGCGCTGCCGCCATCGACCTCGGTGCGCACCTCCACACCGGCCGTCTCGAGCGTCAGGGCAGTGGCGTCGAGGGCGTCGTCGATCAGCTCGGCCAGGCCGACCGTCAGTACGTCGGGCCGCCGGTCCCCGCGGGCGTAGGCGAGCAGGTCTTCGAGCATGTCCACCAGCCGGTCGCTCTGCGCCACGATTGCGCCGGTGTAGCGGCCGGCTTCGGGTGCGCGGGACTGCGCCATCTGCGCCGCGCAACGAATCACGGTGACCGCGTTCTTGACATCGTGGACGATGCCGCTGGCCATCCGCCCCACCACCGCCAACCGCTCCTGCTCGCTCGAGAGATCGGTCCACATGGCCCTGTGCTCCGAGGTCGCCGCGCACCCTGTCGCCGGCGCCTACGAAGAGTATCCCCGGCTACCCTCACACAGGTCTTACACGCGGCCTCGTAGCGGTCGGCCGCGGCGGTGAGCGGCGCCATCGCCTCCGGCGCGCCGTCGAGCACGGCACGGTCGGAGAACGCGGGGTCGGCATGGAGCAGGCAGCCCGCGTGCATCAGGTGCAGCATGGCACGGCTCCGTCACGTTCCCCCGTCGAGCTCCGGAATCCCGAGGCCGCAGCGCCGCGCCGCGACGTAGGCAGTGGAGCCCTCCGGCTCGCGGCAGATGGTCCACTCCCAGCCGCGCACCTCGCCGTCGCCGTAGGCGCACACGTCGCGCGTGCTCGGAACCGCCGCGAAGAGCCGCTGGTACAGCTCCCGCGCCGGCAGCGTATCCCCGTATCCCAGCCCGAGCCGCGAGAGCACCGTGAGGTCCTTGAGCTGGTCGCGCAGCGCCATCGCGTTGTTGCGCACGCATTGGTTGGTTGGTGGGTCGTAGCATGAGCACGGCGGGCAGATCTGGCAGCAGCCGCGCACCAGGGTGACCGGGATCTCGGGGTTGCGGCGGATGGCGTCCCACACTTCGCAGAGGTTGTCCTCGGCGATGGGCTCGGGCGCCTCGCGGCCCCCGTGGAAGCACGTGATGCACATCAGGTGGTGCGGCCGGATGAACAGGCGGCCGGCCCGCTCCACCTCCCCCGCCGAGGCGACCTTGGCCGCCGCGCGGTCCTCCGCCGGCCGCCCGGGCAGGAGCGTGGCGAGACCGGCGGACACGCCGGCCTCCAGCGCGCCGCACAGGGCCCGGTCGCACCCGCCGCTCGCGCCGTAAGTGCAGATGTCCGCCGGTGAGCCGATGCGAGCGTAGACCCGTTGCAGCAGCTCCCAGCCCGGCCGCGTGTCGCCGGGCACCAGCCCCAGCCGTTGCAGGATCGCCAGGTCCCGGCGTTCGTTGAACAGCGCGCCTTCCGGCGTGTCCTCGGCGGTGCCGGGGTTCTGCCAGGCGTAGACAGAATCGACATTGCAGCGCAGCCGCACCGGCTGGAACGGATCGCGCCGGAGGGCGCTCAGGATCTCTTCCAGCCTGGCCGCGCGGGCGCCGTCGAGCCCGGCGCCGCCGGCCTGGCAGACGAGGCAGAGGAGCTGGTAAGGCCGGATCTCGAGCATCGCCGCCGCTCCTACCAGAAGTCGCTGTGCCGGAGCACGAGCGGCCGGGCGCCGTCGCGCAGCGTCTCGGCCACCATGACCTGTCCCAGGATCAGCTTGGCGCCCTCCGCGTCGTCATACGCCGCCGCCACGCGGCAGTCAAGCGTCAGCACGCCGTCGTCGAGCAGCGGCGAGCCGGTGACGCGGGTGTGATACGGCACCTTGGCCAGCTTATCGATCTCGCGGCTGGAGCAGTTGCCGAAGTCCGCGGCGAGATCGACCTGGTCGGGCGCCAGCACGGTCAGGCCGAATGCCCCGGAGGCCAGGATCAGCTCCCGCGTGTAGCTCTGCCGCCCGATCACCAGCAGGATCCGCTCCTCGGCGACCTGCGTGGCGTAAGACAAGGCCAGCGCTGCGCGCCGCCGCTCGTGCGCCGCGGCGACGATGTAGACCCCCTGCACCAGCAGATCCCAGCTCAGCTCGCGGTCTCGCATGGCCACGGGTTCCTCACGGCCGCAGCAGCACCTTCAGCGCGCCGGGCCGCCCGGCGTGCTCGAACGCCGCCAGGCCGTCCTCGAGCGGGTAGACTGCCTCGCCCAGCCGCCCCACCGGCACCCGGCCCGCCGCCACCAGGCGCAGCGCCGGCGCGATGGGCCCGCAGCGCGAGCCCACCAGCGTCAGCTCCTTGACCACCACGGCCGACGCATTGACCCCGCGCTCGCCGTGGTAGGTGGTCTTCAGCACCAGAGTGCCGCGCGGCCGGGTCAGCCGGATGGCCTCCGCCAGGCCCGCCGGGTCGCCCGTGCAGTCCACCACCACGTCGTAAGCGCTGTCCCGCTCGTCCGCCGCCTCAGTCGCCGGCAGACCGAGCTTCGCCGCGTTCGCGAGCGACGGACCCGGTCGGCCGAGAAGCGTGACGGCCGTGCCGTCGAGTGCGGTCACGAGGCCCACCAGCAGCCCGAGCCGGCCCGGCCCGAGCACCGCCACGCGGTCGCTGGTCCGCACCGCGAGCTGATCGCGCACCCGCAGCGCCGCGGCCAGCGGCTCCGCGAACACGGCGGCCTCATCGCTCACCCGCTCCGGGACCCGGTGGAGGTTGCGCACCGGCACGGCCACGTACTCGGCGAAGGCGCCGTCGCGGCCGAGGATGCCCGCCACGCTGCGCGCCGGACAATGCTCCGGCCCACTCGCCCGGCAGACCGGGCAGCGCCCGCAACCGACGTTGATGGCGGCGGTCACGCGCCGTCCCAGCCAGCGCCGCGGCCCGGCGGCCACGTCACCCACCAGCTCATGCCCCGGCACGCCGCGGAACCCGTGGTAGCCCCCGAGCAGCTCGAGGTCGGTGCCGCAAACCCCGGCCAGGCGGACGCGCACGAGAGCCTCGCCCCGGCCCGGGACCGGCGTGGGGTAGCTGGGCACGAACCGCAGGCCGCCGTCGGCGACGAGAGCCTTCACGCCGGCCGGTTTGGCCGCCGATCTATGGTATCCTCGGCGATGTCGGACGCGCCCGGCAGGCAAGCGAAAGGACGTGGGCATGAAACGCGCTGCGCTGGTGGCTCTGGTGGTGGTGTTCGCGGTGGCCTTGGCGGCGGCCCAGAAGCCGAGCAAGAATAAGGGCGGCAAGGCCGACCCGCGGGTGGAGAAGCAGCTCAAGGCGCTGGAGCTCAAGTACGAGGTGGACAAGGACGGCGACTACAGGCTGATCTACGAGGTCGGCGAGGAGCGCTCGCAGGTCGTGTTCGTCAACTCCGTGACCAACACCGTGCGGGAGATCGAGGTCCGCGAGATCTGGTCGCCCGCGCTCGTCGGTGAGGAGCCGCCCGGCGCGGACGTGATGAAGAAGGTGCTCGACGACAGCCAGCAACGGACGATTGGTGGATGGCAGCTCATGAGCGGCGACAAGAGCTACGTGCTCAACTACGCGGTGAAGATCCCCGTCGACAGCACCGACAAGCTGCTCTCCGCAGCGGCGATCGTGGCCGCCCACACCGCCGACGCACTGGAGAAGGACGTCACCGGCAAGGACGACCTCTGAGTGGCCCTGCACCGCACCTCCGGCCGTTGGCGACTGGGTCTCGCGCTGGCCTTCGTCCCCGCCGTGTTGTGGGGCGCGCTGCCGCTGGCGCTCAAGATCGTCCTGCAGCACATGGACGGCGCGACCATCGCGTGGTACCGCTTCACCGGCTCCGCGCTGATCCTCTGTGTGGCCCTGGCGGCGCACCGGCGGCTGCCGGCGGCGCGGTCGCTCGCTCGGACCGACGCCTGGCTGCTGGTGCTCGCCTCGGTTGGCCTGGCCGGCAACTACCTCTGCTGGATCCTCGGGCTCCGCTTCGTCTCGCCGGCCACCGCCTCGGTGGTGGTGCAGATCACGCCGCTCTTCCTGGCTGCCGGCGCCATGCTGATCTTTGGTGAGCGCTTCAATGCGGCGCAGTGGCTGGGCTTCGTGGTACTGTTTGTCGGGCTCGCGCTGTTCTCGCAGGACAAGCTGGCGGCCCTGGCGCACGGGGCGGGACAGTACTGGCAGGGCGTGGCGCTGACGGCCTTCTCCGGTTTCTCGTGGGTCTTCTACGCGCTGTCGCAGAAGCAGCTCCTCCGCAAGCTGCCGTCGCCGGCGATCATGCTGTTGGTCTACACTGGCTGCGCGCTCCTCCTGCTCTCCGTGGCCCACCCGGCGCAGGCGCTGCGGCTCGACGCCACGAGTGCCGTGCTGCTCCTCTTCTGCGTGGGTAACACGCTGATCGCCTACGGCGCGCTGTCGGAGGCGTTCGAGCATTGGGAGGCGTCGCGGGTCAGCGCGGTGCTCACGCTCAGCCCGCTCTTCACGCTCCTCTTCATGCACATCGTCACGGCGCTGTGGCCGGGCAGGCTGGAGCCCGAGCGGCTGCACGGGTCGGGCTACCTGGGCGCGGCGCTGGTGGTGGCGGGGTCGATGGCCACGGCGCTGAGCGGGCAGGGGCGCGCGCCGGAGGCGCTGCCGGCGGAGGCGTGAGGGGCTGGCCGGCGAACTCCTCTGCCGGAGACCGGCGATGCCGCGACTCTGCCTTCCACTGCTCCTCCTCACCGCCGCCGGAGCCGCGGTCCAGGGTCCGCCGTCCAAGCCCTATCCCTCGCTCCCCGGGGACGCGACCCGCGAAGCGGTGCACAACTGCACCGGGCCGGACGCCTGGGTGCAGTCCGGGGGCGGATACGTTGACGGCGCCATGTGCCGCCAGCCGGTGGGCTACGACGCGTTCCAGCAATACTGGCAGAACAACGTGGAGGTGAGCCTCGCCAACCTCGGCGATGGCCCTGTGCACAACCCGCGGCTGATCGCCAACGACCGCGGCGACTGGGGCTCGCTGGCGGGAATCGTGGCCGAGGCCACCCGCGACGCCGGGCGGCAGAGCGAGGTGGCCCGCGCGCTCTACGAGTTCGAGCGCCGGCACCGCTTCCACGCCACCACGTGGGACGACGAAGTGGCCGACCCGGTCAGGATGTACACCACCTACGGCTATACCCTCTGCGGCGACGACTCGCGCGTGCTCGACGCGCTTTGGCACGCCGCCGGGCTGCCCACCCGCGCCTGCCGGCCGGTCGGCCACAGCGTCAGCGAGGTCTTCTACGACAACGCCTGGCACATGCTCGACGGCGACGTCCGGCATCCTCAGTGCCGCCAACGCCCTCACCGACCAGTTCTCGGCTTCGCTCTTCGGCTACCGCGGCGAGCGGGACAACTCGCGCAACCTGGGGCCCGCCACGCGGCGGATCGAGTGGGATCTGCTCCCCGGGATGACCGTCACCTGGCGCTGGAGTCACCTCGGCAAGCAGTATTCCGCCGGCGACATCAGCGCCGACCGCTTCCGCCGGAACGGCGACGGGGACCTGTTGCGCAGTTGGGGCCGGACCGCGTATGAACGGCTGGGCAACGCGCTGTTGGTCTACACGCCCGACCTGGGCCACGCGAGCGGACGGGTGGGAGCTACGGCGGAGAACCTGGCCGAGCCCGGTGGCCAGCCCGCGCTCCGGCCGGCGGCGAAGGGGCGTGCCGCGACCACCTGGCGGATTGCGCTGCCGCACGTGGCCGTGGGCCTCAGAGTGAACGCCGACGTGGTCCGGTCGGATGCGGCGGACGAGGTGAAGCTGAGCTGGTCGGGCGACGCAACTACGTTCGCCCCGGTGGGGACGGCGGAGAAGCTCGGCGCCGGCACGATCGAGGCCGTGCTCGACCCGCTGGTCAGCCCGGCCAAGCACCCGATGGGGCTCGAGCGCCTGCGCGTCGAGGTGGACCTGCAGACCAGCACGCTGTCGCTGCCGGAGCTGGAGGTGGGCGACAACCGAGTGGAGTACCGCTGCGATTCCGCCGATCCGCAGTCGGTGCGGGTGACGCAGCGCTGGGTGGAGCGTACTGCATGGCAGCCGCCGCCGGCGCCCGCGGCGCCGGCCGTGCCCGCGGACGGGGCGGTGGTAGAGGGCACCCAGGTGCGCTTTGAGTGGCAGCCGTCGGCCTCCGCGGCGGGCATCCCCGACTACCGCTTCGAGCTGTCTGAATACTCCGACATGCGATGGCCGCTGTCGCCCAACTTCGACAAACTGGTCTCCGGCACGACGAAGACGGTCGGGCCAGTCTACGTCTTGCCACAACCGGGACTGCTCAGCCCCGGCCGCACCTACCACTGGCGGGTGAAGGCCCTGGCCGGCACGGGCGTGTGGGGGCCGTGGAGCCCAGCCTGGTCGTTCCGCTGCGAGGCGCCGGGCGTGCCGCTGTTCGTCCGCGTCGCGCCGGCACGCAGCGGGCGGGCGATGACTCTCTCCTGGCAGCCCAACCCCCAAGGCCGGCCGCCGGTGAAGTGCCGGATCTACGGGAGCGACGAGCAGGGCTTCACGGCACACGACGAAGCCTACGCGCGGCACATGGGAATGGGCTTTGTGCGCTCGCCGGCGGAGTACCAGGAGCGCGAGCGGGCCAAGGCCGAGCAGGTGGTGGCGACGGCGGGCAACTTCCTCGCCGAGGTGAAGGCCCTGTCGTGGCCGGCGGCGGCGAACCGGGCGTTCTACCGCGTCGTGGCGGTGGACGAGAAAGGCGTGCGGAGCGGGCCGAGCGACCTGGCGGAGGCTCCGCGGCCGTTCATCCACACCACG
>JACPDV010000219.1:11443-17139 GCA_016183835.1 Armatimonadota bacterium | reverse complement strand
CTCGGCCAGGGGCACGTCGCGGTCGGAGCCGAAGAGGGTCATCGTGGTCCTTGAGGCGACTGTAGCCAATGGGCAGGGCGGCGTCAAGTGCAGGCAGGAACGGCCCGGTACCGCCCGAACCGCCCCGCCGGAGGCCGTCATGAACCTTCGCTCCATCCGCGTCGTGAAGCCGCAGATCCCCGGCCGCACGCCCCCGGCGTCGCCTACGCCGCCGCGCCGCGAGCCGTGGACCGCCTCCGGCCCGGTGGCCTGCCCCATGACCCGCTATCCGCGCTACGCCGCCTGGCGGCCGTCGTGGCTGCCGCACTTCGGCGGCTACGCCGTGGTCGTCGAGGCCGAGGACGGCACCACCGGGTTCGCGATGGGCGGGGGCGGGACACCCGCGGCAGCCGTGATCCACGAGCACCTCGGCCCGCGGCTGACCGGCGAGCCGTGCCTGGCCACCGAGCGGCTTTACGACATGATGGTGCGCCTCTGCATGCCCTTCGGCGCCACGGGCCTGGCCTCGTTCGCCACCAGCACCGTGGACCTCGCGCTCTGGGACTTGAAGGGCAAGCTGCTGGGCAAGCCGGTCTACGAGCTGGTCGGCGGGCCGGCGCACGACCATCTGGACTGCTACGCCACCGGCAACGACACCGACTGGCACCTGGAGCTGGGGTTCCGCGGCAGCAAGATGGCCTGCCCCTACGGGCCGGCCGACGGGCTTGACGGGATCCGGAAGAACGAGGAGCTGGTCGCCAGCCGGCGCGACATGGCTGATGCTCGCCTGCGGGATGGCGTTCGACGAGGAGTACACGGTCCGCCTGGGTGAGGTGCTCCGCCCGTACCAGCTCAAGTGGATGGAGGAGTGCCTGATCCCCGAGGACATGGACTCCCACGCCGCGGTCCGCCGGCGCCTCCCGTGGCAGACGCTGGCCACCGGCGAGCACTGGTACACCACCTACCCGTTCCAGCACGCCGCCAGCCACCGGCTGGTGGACATCCTGCAGCCCGACATCGGCTGGTGTGGCGGCCTGACGGCGGCCGCCCGGACCTGTTCGATTGCCGAGGCGGCGGGGCTATCGGTGATCCTCCACGGCGGCGGGAACACGCCCTACGGCCAGCATGCCAGCTACGGCCTGCCAGGGCTCGTGTGGACCGAGTACTTCGTCGGCACGCCGCCCGGCGTGCCGCTCGAGGAGCCGGGGAGCTGGCCCGGTGTGCCTCTGCCCAAAGACGGCAAGCTCCAGCCGTCTGACGCGCCCGGGTTCGGGGTGGAGGTGGACCCCGCGGTCTGGCCAGAGTACTTCGCGTAGGGACACGCCAACGGCGTGTCCTCCGTGCCCGCGACGCGGCCCGACGGGCACGCCGCTGGCGCGTCGCTACGCGCCCTGAGCCGCCCACGCCAGCGCCCGTCCGAGCGCCGTCCGCCACTCGGCCACCCCCCATGACCCAGGGCCGTGGCCGACCAGCAGGCCGACCACCCGGCCCTTGCCCTCGGTCCGGGTCCACATCACCGCCTCGGCGCTCTCCGGATGACTCACCTTGAGCAGGACGTGGGAGTCGGGCGCCAGCCAGGTCTTGCCGTAGACCTCATCGTGCACGTCGAAGTCGGCGAGCCCGCGGGTGATGGGGTCGTCGTGGTCGGCAACTTCCACCCGGTAGCCCACGCCCTCGCGCCAGGTCGACGCCTCGTGCGCCACGCCGTCAATGGTCTCGGGCTGGAGCAGGTACTTCGCGCCGGCCAGCCGCGAGAACTCGGGCCAGGCCTGGTAGTTCGCCAGCGCGTGGTGCATCACCACCAGCCCGCCACCGGAGCGCACGTAGTCGAGCAGCCAGGCCTTCTCCTCGTCGGTGACAGCCTGGTTCATGTCGTATAGCGCCACCACGTCGTACTCGCCGCGGCGCATCGGGTCGAAGATCGCGTTGGCGCCCGGGTGCTGCACCTCGCGCCAGCCCACGCCCGGCAGCGCGTTCCACATGGCCCAGAAGAGGCCGGTCTCGAACCCGTGCCCACCCGTCACCACCGCCACTCGCAGCTTGTCCATCGGCAATGCTCCCTGCGCCGACGCCGGCGC
This sequence comes from Armatimonadota bacterium, assembly GCA_016183835.1. GTDB lineage: Bacteria > Armatimonadota > UBA10988 > UBA10988 > UBA10988 > JACPDV01. The sequence continues at coordinate 15,082 of JACPDV010000219.1, read as the reverse complement.
CTCCCGATCGAGCGTCACGTGGTCGATGACCGAGGTGGTCACCGCGCCGTTGTTGTGCGCCGTCACCCCCAGCCCTACCTGAAGTCTGGCGGCCAGCGCCAGCGTCTGGTCGCCCGACTGCGTCCACTGCTCGCCGTCGGCGGAGAGGTAGCCGGTGAACCGGTCGCCCCGGCGCACGAGCCGCACCCAGTAGGGCGCCTGCGGCTGGCCGGCGGAGAGGGCGCAATCGCTCGCACCGGCAGGCGCGGCGCGCCACTGGAACGGCGCCGGGTTGTGCGCGCTGACGAACATCGACACGTAGCGTGAGGTCGGCTCGAGGCCCTCGCGCACCATCACGCCGGACTTGGCCCAGGCGTCGGTCTCGGCCAGGCTCACCACCCGCGCGGTGAGGGTCAGGTCGCCCTCCCACGGCTGGAAGACGAAGAACCCGCCGTCCGACCCGCCCCAAATGTCCCAGCCGGAGGCCTTGATGGCCCAGGTGCCGTCGGCCTGCGCCACCGTGCCGGCGCTGCCCGGACTGCCCAGGTCGTCCGCCATCCAGGGCTGCGGAAGCCCGGCGAAGCGGGCGCGGCGCGCCTCGCCGAGCGCGGCCTCCAGCGCCGGGCCGGTGACCGCCGGGAGCGTGACGCCGCCCCGCAACTGCGCCGCGGCCAGGTCGAAGATCGCGGCGATGGCCGGCTGCCGGAGCGTCTCATCGCCCAGGAACCCGGCCGCCAGCGTGGCCGCCTCGGACACGCGGCAGTCGCGGAGCAACGTGAGTGCCTGCGCTCGCTCCTCGGGCCGCTCGGCGACGGCCAGCACCTGTCCCACACCCGCCACGGTCTCGGCCGGGTGGGCGTCGGCCGCCTTGCCCAAGAGGCCCAGCGCCACCCTCACGGCCTGCACGCGGTCGGCCTTGTCGGCGGCGGTCTTTGCCAGCTCGAGGAGGAGTGGCAGGGGGCGCGCGTCCTGCCAGGCGGCGAGCCCGCGGATCACCGCCTTGACCAGGAGCGGCTTGCCGGACCGCGCGGCGGTCTGCAGCAACGCCAGTGAGCGCTCGCCGTTGCCGGCCGCGATGATGGGGATCAGATCCGCCTCGTCCGCGTCGGGCACGTGGTCGTGCATCGCCAGGATTGGCGCCAGCGCCCTCTCTCGATTGGGCTGCCGGAGGACGAGCGTCTGCAGCGCGTTCACCGCCTCGTCGCGGAAGCCGCGGTCGGCGGAGCCGAGGAGAAGGCGGGTCAGGGGCAGGATCCGGTCGGCCGTGCCGACTGACGCCAGGCCGCCCAGCGCGCGGAGCGCGGTGGCGCGGTCAGGAGACTCCGCCATCGCCATCAGCGCCTTGACCACCTCCGGCCCGCCGTGGTTGACGAGGGAGCGGAAGGCCGTCGCCGAGCCGGCCTCGGTCGCGCGCACCAGGGCCGCGACCACGCCCGCGCCGCGCAGCCGGTCGAGCGCCTCCACGATGGCCAGGCGCAGCTCGCCGCTGCCGCCCGGGTCGAGGCCGGAGAGCGGTTCGACTGCCTCGGCCCCGGCCAGGCGTCCGGCGGCCCGCACCGCAGCCAGCCTGACGGCCGGCTGCCCGGACTGCAGCAGCGCCACGGCCGCCGGCGCCGCCGCGCGGTCGCCCCGCTCGCCCAGGGCGGTAAGCAGCGCGGCCTGCACCTCGGGCGCCAGCTTCGGGAGGAGCGCGGCGAAGCGCGGGGTGGCATGCTTCCCGCCGACCTTCGCCGCCAGTCCGGCCGCCGCCACCCGCAGCCCCGGCTCCGCCGACTCGAGCGCCGCCAGCGCCTTGCCCACTGCCGCGGACGAGCCGCTCGCCACGAGGGCGTCGAGACCGGCCACGCGCGCCTGCGGCGACCGCCCGTCGGCGGTCAGCGCCTCCGCCAGCCGCCGCGCCGGTGCGAGCTGCTTCGCCGCGAGCAGGCGCTCGGCACAACGCGCCTGCGCCGCGTCGAGCGTGGTTTGCAGCGTCGCCGGCACCGTGGTCGCGAGCAGGGCCTCCGCAGCGGCGACGTTGCCCACCGCGCCCAGGGCCCGCAACGCGGCACCGGCCACTGCCGGGTCCGGGTCGGCCACCGCCGCCCGCAGCGCAGCCACCGCCGCCGGATCGCGCAGCGCGCCCAGGCTGCTGAGCACGCCGGCCCGCAGCAGGCCGATTGTCCTCGACAGCGCCTCGCGCAGCGCCGCCCGAGCTTCGGCCGTGCCGACCCGCTCGAGGACCAGCCGCGCGCCGTGCGACAGCGCCGGGTCCGCCAGCATCCCGGCCGCCACGGGCACCGACGCCGCGCCGGCGACGAGCGACAGCGGTCCGAACAGACCCCGCTTGACGTCCTCGTTCACCGGGCTGCGCAGGAGCTGGAGCAGCTTCGTCTCCACCTCCGCGCGCCGCGCGGGGTCGCCGATCGCCTGCGCCGTGACTCCCTCCAGCGCGACCCGTGCCGACTCCGGCCCGCCGTCGCGCAGCGCGCGGTAGGGCCAGTCGCGGTCGGGCACGATGGGCGCGGGCAGGTCGCCGAGGGCGAACTGGATCCCCGCCAGAAGGTGGGCCAGGATGGGCGGCGTCCAGAAGATGGCGTGCTCGTGGCCCAGCGAGCAGAAGAACACCCGGCCCTTGCCGACGCGATGGATCCAGGAGATGGGCACGAACGGATGCGGGTGTGGCACGCCCCCCGTCGCCGGGTCGGAGAGGTCAAGGCTGAGGAGCACCTGCACCGCTTCGCGGTGGAACTGGGTGAAGGTGTAGATCTCGTCGCGCACCCGGAAGCCCTGCCCGCCGAACGGCGCATTGAGCGGGTGCGCCGGTGCATCGTTGCGCACCGGCCAGTCGGCCACGGGGGTCCACGGGTGGCTGTGGAAGAGCGCGCCGAACAGCGCCGTGCCGGCCGGCCAGCCGTCGAAGTTGGCCGAGGCGGCGTGGATGCCGATCAGCCCGTGGCCCGCCTCGACGAACTGCCACAGGGCCTGTTGTTGGGCGGGATCGAGCTTGAAGGCGAAGCCGTTGTCGAACAGGATGGCGTCGTACCGCTTGAGCCCGGCCGGGCTGAAGACGGCCAGGTCGTCGCTCTCGGTGACCTTGAACGCGCCGGTCTTCCGCGCCATGGCCGCGAACGCCGCGGCGCCGTAGGGGATGGCGGTGTGGTTGTAGCCCTCGTTGCGGGTGAAGACGAGGAGCGCGCGAGGCCGTTGAGCCTTGGCCGGCGCCGTGGCGGGGGCGGCGTCGTCGATACGGGCGAGCTCGTCGTCCGTGGGCGCACCCATGACCGCCGTACAGAGGGTGAACAGAAGGGGTAGGGCAACACGAAGCGTCCGGCCTAGTCCCCTCTCCCCCCAGGAGAGGGTTAGGGTGAGGGTATCGGCCAGCGGCTCGCGTAAGGCCCTCACCCCCGCCCTCTCCCGGTGGGAGAGGGGGCCGGAAGGGTGCCAAGTGGCTTCGTGGTTCATCCCAGACTCCACGGCTCGCGCATGGCGCGGCTGAGCAGGCGGTTCGCCTCGTCGTCGCCGACCACCCGCTCGGCCTCCGGGTCCCAGCGCAGCTTGCGGCCGAGGCGCACGGCGATGGCCGAGAGGCAGCAGATGGTCTGCGAGCGATGGCCGATCTCCGGCGGCGCCACGGTGGCCGCACCGGTGCGGATGCAATCGAGCCAGTTGCGATGGTGG
>JACPDV010000219.1:0-11417 GCA_016183835.1 Armatimonadota bacterium | reverse complement strand
GCCCGGCGTCGTCGGCGGACTCGGTGAGCGCCGCCGGCCGCGAGGACCAGGCCCCGCGCGTGACCCACAGGCTGCCCTCGTCGCCCTCGAAGGTCACCCCGTCCGGCGCCGCCTCGTCGCTGGTGAAGATCACCCGCGGCCCGCTGCCGAAGTGGTACTCCACGTGCCAGGTGATGGGCGCGTCGCAGAGGCCGTCGGTGGGGAAGGTGGCCGTGCCCTCGAGCTCCACCGGCCCGGTCAGCTCGGTGCCCATGCCCCACTGCTGGATGTCCACGTGATGGATGCCCCAGCCCGAGACGTACCCGCCGGCCGAGTAGTCCTCGATGTGGAACCACTGCATGTTCTCGATCCGCTCGGGGCTGTAGGGCGACCAGGGCGCTGGCCCGAGCCACAGGTCCCAGTCCACGCCTTCGGGCGGCGGGCCGATGGTGCCGTTCGGCCCCTGCTGCCCGAGGGGCACCACGACGCGGACCGTGTGGAGCTTGCCCAGCCGCCCGTTGCGCACCAGCTCGCAGGCGCGGCGGAAGCGTCCGTCGCTGCGCTGCTGCGTGCCGTGCTGGAACACCACCCGGTGCCGCGCGATCGCTTGCACCATCGCCCGGCCCTCGGCCACGGTGCGGCAGAACGGCTTCTCGGAGTACATGTGCTTCCCAGCCTGCGCCGCGGCGATGGTCAGGAGCGCATGCCAGTGGTCCGGCGTGGCGACCAACACGGCGTCGATGTCGGGCCGGGTGAGTACGTCGCGAAAGTCGTTGTAGGCGCGGCAGCCCTTGGTGCCGTAGTGCTGGTCGACCTGCGCGGCCATCGCCTCGCGGCGGTCGCGGCGCGGGTCGCAGACCGCGCGGATCTCCACATCGGGTGCGGCGAGGAAGCCGCCGAGGTGCGCCGAGGCGATCCCGCCGGCGCCGAGGAACCCCATCCCGATCCGGTCGCTCGCCGGCACCTGTGTGCGGCCGGGTCGGACGACGGTCAGGGCGGCGGCACCGGCGAGGCCGGTGCGCACGAAGTCACGACGGGTCAGCATGGTTCGTCCCCGCCACGCTGTTCGCGCGTCCGGGGCACCCTCCTGCGCGGATGCGGAGGCTCACCACAGAGACGCAGAGGCGCACAGAGGTCCGGAACCAAGACCGTCTGGGCTCTGTGATGCTCTGCGTCTCTGCGGTGAGTTCCGCCTTAGGTCAACGACCGAGTTCGGTCAGGACCACGTCGAGGGGCTCCAGGTGGAGCGGGAGTTGGAGCGATTGGTCGTGGACCAGGTCGCGGAGCCGGGGTGGGGCGGGGGAGATGGTCACTGCCACGGGGGCCTTGTTCATGTTGATCAGGTACACCAGCTCCCGCCCGCCGAGTCGCACCGTGCGGCATTCGACCCCGTCCACCGAGCGGCCGGCCGGGGTCACGACGCGCCTGGTCTGCTCGACGCCAGCCAGGGTGTAGAGCTTCTCGGCCTGCGTCCGCCAGGCGTCGTAGTCGGCGCCGGCCTTGGTGCGGACGATCCGCCCGCGGCCGAGCGCCGGGAGCGGCCGGTCGCGATCGTCGCGGCTCAGGGCGTCCCCTGCCAGCCAGAGCGTGCCACCCTCGCGAACCCACTCGAGGATCGCCTCCCGGACCGGCGCCGGCACGTGCGTGGCCTCGGGCACCGCCAGCAGCTTCACGCCGCGCAGCCCGTCCCGGAGCACCGTCCGTTCGGTGACGAAGCCCATCTTCGCGTCCAGGAAGAACGTGCCCTCGTAGGCGCTGCGCAGCTCCGGCAGGTGTTGCGGGTTGTAGGCGACCGAGGTCAGCGAGTAGAGGAGTGCCGCCTCCGCCGGGGCACGCTGGAAGGCGCGTACCTCGGGCACCAGGCGCCGCAGGTCGAGCCCGGCGCGGAGATACGCCTCCATCACCCGCGGCTGGAAGGTGAGCATCGAGTCGATCCCGTCGCGCCGCTCGTAGACCCACGCGCTGGCCGCCGAAAGGCCGTGGAGGAAGCCCTGCCACAGCGCCGCGTGGATGTACGCCGGAGGGTAGGGCTGCTGCAGGTTCACCAGGTGCAGCTCGGGATCGTAGTTCGGGTGGTCGGGTCGGAAGGCCTGGAGCAGGTCCTGCGCCATGGCGAAGCCGGTGATGGATGACATCGCCCAGCGCTTGCCGCCGTAGTCGAGCGCGGCGGTGTCGCAGCCGTTGACGTCGAGCGCGCCGCACAGCGCCTCCATATCGATGCCGGCGCTGAAGTCAGACGAGTCGTCCCAGCTCAGCAGCGAGGGGTAGCCGGTGCAGAGCGCCCGCGGGTCGGCGGCCTTGGCTCGGGCCACCAGCCAGGCGGTCCAGTCGGTGAAGAGCTGCTGGTTGAACCGGCCGCGGTCGTGCCAGGCCGCCGGCGACGCCGCCTGGTCGCCGTTGCCTACCTCGTCGAGCGAGGCGTAGTGGGTGCCCCAGGCCTGGTTCAGCGCCGTCACGCCGCCGTACCGCTCCGCCAGCCACGCACGGAACGCCGCGACTTCGAGCGGATGGCGGGAGAGGGCATGGGTGTTCTCGCCGTAGAGCACGTGGACGGCGGGCGAGGTGTGCTTCGCGGCAATGCCGGCCACGGTATCGAGGTAGAGACCCTCGAACTCGCGCAGGCCGGGGCTGAGGGTACACCAGCCGCCCCAGCCGCCGCCCACCGCGTCCGGGCACTGCTCCTCGAGGTACTCCGGCAACTGGTTGCAGGCCAGCATCCGGGAGTACCGGAAGTGGTTCTCGTCGCCGCGCAGCCAGGCCCAGTCCGTGCCCTCGAGCATGCCCTTGGGCGGCTGCCGGTCCGGGGTGGGGAAGAGGCCGAAGGGCAGCACGATGCTGTCCTCCGCCATGTTCATGCCCATGTCGGCCAGCCGCCGGCACTGCGTCCAGACCTGCCACCAGCCGCAGAAGCCGAGCAGGAAGACCGGCCGGTCGCCGTCGAAGAGCCCGCCGTCGTGCGCCGTGAGCCGGGCCGCTGAAGACGGCGGCACGGTCATGTCGCGCCGCGGATCGGCCTCCAACGCGTCCAGCTCCGCGGCGGCCTCGGCGAGCATGGCCTCCAGGTCGCCCATCACCTGCTCGGCGCGCTCGCACTTGCGCTCCTTCAGGTCATCCGCCGTGTGGGTCACGAATTCGCCCACCACGCCCAGCGTCGCCCGCGGATACCAGCCGTGGCCGTGTGCCTCGCGCCAGGCCTGCACGCTCTGCCAAAGCGCCTGCTGCCGCTCCCGGATGCGCGCCAGCCGCTCGTGCAGCGCCGCCACGGCGAAGCGGTGGAAGCTCGCCCAGGCCTCCGCCACGACCGTACCGTCGTGCACCAACTCGGCCTGCAGGCTGAGCGCGCCCTGCCCGGCGCCGCGGAGGTCCACCACCAGCGGCCAGGGCGGCGGCATGGTCACCGGTATCTCGCCCTGTGCCACGGGCTTGTCGCCGGCGAACCGCCGCCAGCGGAGCGTGCTCGCGCCGTCGGGCGCCGGCCCGCTGAGCTGGAAGGTGAACCTGCCCTCCGGCTGGTCCGAGAGGTCACTCTCGCCGACCAGCCAGCCGAGCACCTCGGTAGCGGCGGGCGGCTGGTCGAGGAGCTGCAGCTGGCCGAAGGCGCTGGGGTCCTTCGGTCCGGCGATCCCCGGCGTCCACTCCAGCCAGCCGCGCTGCGGGCCGTCGCCGTCGTTGTCGTTGACGATCAGGGTCATGCCACAGACCGGGTTGCGCGGCGAGAAGGGCACCAGGTCGGTCCACGGCAGGGCGATCTCGTAGGTCGTGAGCTGCGCCGCGTCGTCGCGCTTCACGGCGAGGCTGACGTTGGGCACGTCGCCCAGGGGCAGGTCGTTGCCGGTCGCCCAGCGGTACGCCCGCGGCCCGGCGGCGGTGAGGCCGAAGCCGTACTCGTAGTCGTCGCGGTCGTAGCCCGGCGTGCGCGCGTTGTGCGCCGCGTCGAAGGCCATCTGGATGGAGTCGAACTGCCACAGCCCGCTCAGCGCACTGGCGTCCAGCAGGAACTCCGCGCGGTTGTCGTGCACCTCGGCGGCGAAGTAGAGCGCCTTGTCGTCCCACGCCCAGCGGCAGACGGCGCTCAGGTCGGCGGTGCCGCCGTAGCGGGCCGAGCGCGCGCTGTCGGCGCCGAGCACCAGGGCCGGCACGCGGCCCCACTCGCCCAGCTCGCCGTCGAGGCGCGGCGGGCCGGCGAACCGCGGCGCCAGGACTCGTTTGACCGTGGCGGGGTCCGGGTCGCGGATGGCGCTCATCGCGACCGGGGTGAGCCTGACCCAGTCCACCATCAGCCCGCCGCTGCTCCAGTCGGAGACGCGCGGGGTGTAGGAGCCGTCGAAGTAGAACGTGCCGCAGTAGTACTCGCGGTAGGCGCCCGGCTCGATGGTGGCGTGCTGCGTGCGCGAAACGGCGTAGGCCGGTGGAGCCTCCTGGCCGGAGTGGCAGAGCACGAAGTGCAGCAGGCCAGGCTGCGCGATCGCCCGCGCTCGGGCGGTGATCTCGAAGTAACCCGGCTTCAGAGCCGGGCCGTCCCACCAGCAGTAGATGCCCGCCTGCGGCAACGTCTTGGCCTCGCCGCCGGTGGCCGCGGGGTCGGGCGTGCCGCGGAGCTTGTAGGTCTGCGCGCCGGGCGGCTCGGCGGACTGCGCGACCGCCGGCAGGCCGGCGAGGGCGAACGCCAGAGATGCGATCGTGGCGCTGCGTGGGAGGGCTATGTTCACAGTTCACCGCCGCTGGCGCCGCGAAGATGGCCGGCGGGGCTTCGGCCGCTGTTTGGGGACGGGACGCTCCGGCGTGGCGCGCCGCTCGGGCTGCATGGTGAGGAGCGGCACCGCGCGGGCTTCGAGCTGTGCGAACCGCTCCTCCGCCTCGGCCAGCCGGGCCTCGAGCAGGCGCGATGCGGTGCGGCTGTTCTCTGCGTCGCGCCGGAGGTGTGCGTTGTCCTCGCGCAGGGCCGCCGTGTCGCGCTCGACGTTGCGCCGCTCGCGGTAGCTGAGGACCAGGCTGCGGGTGTGGAGGATGGCCGCTGCCGAGGCGCCGAACAGCGCCGAGTAGCCCACCACCTCGAGCACCGACGCGCTGGCCTGGAACGTGCCAAAGCACCAGAAGCGAAAGGTCACCGGTTCGGGATTGAGGCGGATCAGCATGCCGCCGACGAACATCATGCAGATCAGCAGGAACAGGTAGACGAGCGGCATGGCCCCGGCCTCGGCGGGCGATTATCCCGCACGCAGAGCGGCTCGTCAAGCCGGCGCGCGCGGCTCAGTCGCCGTCCGGGCCAAACGGCGGCGGGGCGCCCTGCGGGCTGTCGCGCAGGTCGGCCTCGGCGAGGAGCGGGTGGTCGCGGTACGGGTTGTAGAGCGGGTCGCCGACGAGGGTGGTCATCCAACTGTTGAGGAACAGGGTGTGGAAGTAGGTCTCCGCCAGGGTGTACTTGCCGCTGAGCAGCGTGACGAAGAAGGCGAAGGGCTTGGGGAAGCCGATGGTGTAGGGCTCGGCCACGGGACCCAGGGTGGCGGCGGCGCCGTGGTCGAGCAGGTTCTTGCACCATTGCTTGGTGGCGGGATCGTGAAGCGTGACGGCTTCGGAGCTGGCCAGGTGCCAGGCGACGGCGCCGGGCACGAAGGTGAAGGCGTCCTGGTAGTTGGCCAGGCTGTACCAGCCGCAGTACAGCGCGGCGTCGGGGCAGGCGCCCGGCTGGAACAGTTCGGGCTTGTCGTCGAGCACCACCTCGAGGCTGGTTTTCTCCTTCAGGATGGCCGCCAGCTCGCGGAACGACTCGTCGTAGCCGGAGTAGCCGTACCAGTCCGGGCGGGGCGCCTCGCGGCCGAACGCGATGCCGCGCGCGTCGATGTACACCTTCCCCTTCAGCCCCTCCCGCTCGGCCTTGACGGCGTCGTCCACCAGCCGCATGGCGATCGCGGGCGTGGGGCCGTCGAGCCGGGCCGTGAGCACCACCGGCGGGCTCTTCTTGGCGGTGTCCGGCGGGCAGAGGAAGCTGGCCAGGTTCGGCACCCAGCGGTACAGGTCGTACGCCGGCCAGGCCACCAGCGCCAGCTCCGAGTCGAGCGCCGCCTCGGTCTCCTGTGCGGCGGCGTGGGCCCACTTCTCGCGGGCGGCGCCCTGGGTATTGCGTTGCTCGGGCAGCCTGTCGCTGACGGCCTTCAGCTCGGCCTCCTGCTCGGCGGTGCGCGGGTTGGCGGCTTGCAGCTCCTTCTGCTTCGCCTCGGCCTGCTTGACCTCTTCCTGCGCCGTGTTAAGCGCCTGCTGGAGCTGCTGCGCGGCGGCGGTCTGCTCCGGGGTCAGGGCCGGCCGGCCGACCCTCAGCGGCATGCCGTAGACCAGCAGGAGACAGCGGATCCTGCCCTGCCGCTCCGGCGCGGCGAGCCAATCGCGGAGCTTCGGCAGCAGCTCGGTCTGGTACACGCCGCGGTCGAGGTTCTCCCCGGCGGGGAGCTCGATCTCGAACACGTTGCCGGCCGGCACGCCGCGCGCCTGGCGGTAGTGGTCGGCCACCTGGCGGGCCGCGGGCTCCTTGGTGTTGACGAGCAGCGCCACCTGGCCGGCGGTGAGCGCGCTCCACCCGGGGGCGCCGAGGAGCAGCAGGCAAAGCGGCAGCAGGCGCATGAACCACCTCGCGCGACAACGGCGGCGGACCGATCCGCGGCACCGTGCCAGAATGGCCGTAGGATACAGGAAAAGGGGCACGACGGATGAGCCAAGATGCGGCGAGCAGCGTTCGCCGGCAGTTCGTACACTACCACTTCTACCACCTCGACCCGGCCTGGCTGCGGCTCGGCTCCGACGAGCGCGAGCGCAGCAAGGCCGCCTTCGAAGCCGTGGTCGAGCACTATGCCGGCGCCGGGATGATCGTGATCCCCTACACCCTCGTGGGGGTGCGCGGCGGGGCCGAGATGATGCTCTGGCGGATCTCCTACGAGCTCGAGGCGCTGCGCGAGATGAGCACGGCCATCCGCGCCACGCCGCTGGGCGGGTACCTCTCCGAGCCGCATGCCTACCTGTCGATGAGCAAGCGCTCCACCTACGTGGACAAGCTCGATCCCGAGCACGGCGAGCAGCGCGCCAAGGTGCAGCCGGGGCGGTTCCAGTACTGCTTCGTCTACCCGTTCGTCAAGAAGCGCGAGTGGTATCAGCTCCCGCTGACCGAGCGGCAGCGGATCATGGACGAGCACATCGCCGTGGGCAACCAGTACCCGACGGTCAAACTCAACACCACCTACAGCTTCGGCCTGGACGACCAGGAGTTCATGCTGGCCTTCGAAACCAACGCGCCGGCGGACTTTCTGGATCTGGTGATGGCGCTGCGCGAGACCGAGAGCAGCCGCTACACCGAGCGCGACACGCCGATCTTCACTTGCCTGCGGACCACGGTGCGGGGTATGTTGGAGGCGTTGGGAGGGTGACCGGAGGCCCGCGCGATGACGCATCCCGACTACGGGTGGCTCGTGTTGATGCTCGGCCTCGGGGTCGCCGCGGTGTTCGCGCTGGCCGTGTGGTGGATCGGCCGCAACGCGCGCGACCACCCCGAGCGGCGTTGGGCGCGCGTGGCGCAGCGGCGGGCGCCGGTCGCCCCGCGGCTGGCCGGGCCGTACCAGGAGAGTCTCGACCACGCCGCTCGGCAGCTCGAGCTGCTGCTGACCGAGCGGCACCACATGCGTCTGCTCGTGGAGAAGGGCGAGAAGCTCCGCCGGCGGATGCAGGAGTCCGCCCGCTGGCGTGATGAGGTCGGCCGGGTGGAAGCCGTGCGGGTGGAAGCCGTGCTGGCCGACTTGCGCCGGCGCCTGCGCGAGCTGGAGACGCTCGCTGAGCGCTACCGTCGTCACGCCGACGATCTGGTGGTGCTGGCCGAGAAGGCCGAGTTCGACAGCCAGGTCGCGCGGGTCAGCCCCGGGTCCGGCGACACCCTCGCCGCCGGCGCCGAGGAGCTGGACGAAGAGATGACCCGGCTGGTGGACATCGGCGAGGCCGAGAAGGAGCTCGATGGGCTGCTCCGCGCCTGACGGCTCAAGTTCGAGCCCTGCCGACCGATGCCAAAGGGAAGAGCCTGCCGAGACGGGCTCCTCGGCCGAGGCCATAGGCATGGGACTGGAGTCGACGCTCCTCTCGCAGCTAGGCGCCACGGCGCCGGCCGGCGGCGCGCGTGAGGAGCTGGACTGGTCCACCGTGGCCCGTGCCTCACAGATGCTGTGCCGCATGCGCCGCACCGAGGACGTGCTCGACAGCGCCCTGGACTGCCTGACCACGCCCTGCGGCGCATCGGCGGGCGCGGTCTGGCTCTACGATGCCGCCGGTGAACACCTCTTCCTGGCGGCCGAACGGGGCCTCCGCACCGCCGACGGGTCGAGCCGGCCGGGGTGGACCGATTCCGTCAAGCTCCCGCTCAATTCCGGCGGCCTGCTGATCGGGGTGCTGGAGGCCTACACGCGCGACGAGCGCTGCTTCAGCGAGGCCCACCGGAGCGCTTTCCAGCTCCTCGGCGCCGCGCTGGCCGGCGCGCTCCATCGCTGCCGCCTGGCCGAGGACGCCGCCCGCGATAGCCGCGCAGAGGCCGACGGCGAGCGGCGCGACGAGGTCGGCATCCTCACCCGCCTGTGGCGCTTCGCCAGCCACGCCCCGGACTACCCGAGCTGGTTCGGCGCCCTGCTCCAGGGCCTGGGCGACGACGTGCCCTTCGACGCCGCCATGCTCGTCGTGCTCAACGGCTCCACACCACAGTTTCTGGCGGCCCTGCGCCACGAGGCCGGCCGCGCGCAACTGGCCGATCTGGAGCAGCGCGCGCTGTCCGCGGTGACGGCCTTCGGCGTCCCCGCCGCGCGGCTCCAGGGCGCCGAAACGCACCTCGTGGAGCCCGCCGGCGAGGGCTCGGAGGCCGCCCTGGCGAGCGGTTTCGGCGTGCCGCTCATGCAGAACGGCGCGCTGGCCGGCCTGCTCTACGTGGCCGCATTGCAGCCGCAGGCCTTCGCGGAGCTGCACGTCCGCGTGCTCTACGCCTTCGCCGCCTCGGCCGCCGACTCGATGGCCCGGGTGCGCGGCCTCTTCGCCGGCGAGATGGAGCGGCTCGAGACCATCATCGAGAGCCTGCCGCAGGGCGTGATCCTGCTCGACTCCGGCGGCGAGGTGCTCCTCGCCAACCGCCACGGCCGCGAGCGGCTGGCGATGCTCTCCGGCGACATGGACCGCGTCACGCGGCTCGGCGATCGCGACCTGGCGGGCCTGGTCCGCGAGGCGCTGGGGAGCGGCATCGACCTGGTCCACACCGAGTTCGAGCTGCGGCGCGATGAGCGGACCGTGGACTTCGACGTCACCGTGGTGCCCGTGCGCGAGGGCGCCGAGCTGGTGGGCGTGGTGCTCTCCATTCACGACATCTCCCGCATCCGGCAGACGGAGCAGCGGCTCTACCACGACGCGCGGCTGGCCAGCATCGGCGAGTTCGCCTCCGGCCTGGCCCACGAGCTGAACAACCCGATGATGATCCTCCTCGGCCTGGCCGAGGTGCTCCAGGACGACGATGGCCTGCCGCCGGAGCGGCGCGCCCTGCTCGGCGAGGTCCAGACGGCGGCGCTCCGCGCGGCCGACATCGTCAAGCAGCTCATGGTTTTCGCCGACACGCAGTGCGCCGCCGGCTGGGACACGCTCGACCTGCGCGAGGTGCTCGAGCAGGCCGTGGCGCTCGTGGCCACGCAGTACGAGCGCGAAGGGGTGGCGGTGGAGCTGTCCTGGGCGGACGACCTGCTGCCGGTGCAGGGCAACCCGGGCAAGCTGCAGCAGGTGGTGCTGAGTCTCCTCGCCAACGCCCGCGAAGCCATCCTGCAGAGCGGCGTGGGGAGCCGGATCCGTGTGGCCACGCGGCGGCACGGCGAGCAGGCCCGAGTGGAGGTTGCCGACGACGGCCCCGGCGTGCCGCCCGAGCTGCGTTCGCAGATCTTCGACGTCTTCTTCACCACCAAGCGCGACTACCAAGGCAAGGGCCTGGGCCTCAGCATCGCCCACCGCATCGCCGCCGAGCACAACGGCCGGCTGACGCTCGAAGCGAGCGAGGTCGGGGCGCTGTTCCGGCTGGCGCTGCCGGTTTCTGGATTGTTGTCGCAGTCTTGCGGCAGGCCCTAGCACTGCTCATCCGCGCGTGCTATCCTTCCCTTGGACTGCCTCTCAAACGGGGACCGGGGAAGGATGGGGCCATGGGCACGTTGTCCTGGGTTGAATGGATTAGGGGGGGGTAACACTCGGAGTACCGGGCAGGCGTGGGCTGCGGCTGGCAGGCTGGTGGGCCGTGAGCGGGCTGCTGATTCTGGCGCCGCGCTCGGACGCCATGATGCAGCAGGGACACATCACCATCCGCGTGCTCGAGAACGGCGACCGGATTGACGATCCCCACAATGCGCCGCTCGTCGGCTGGGGCGTGTGGGTCGGCCCCTTGGGCAGTTACGGCACGGACGGCCACCCGACCGACGAGAATGGCCAATGGACGTTCAATGTCATGCCCGGCCTCTACGACACCGGCTACATGATGGGCATGGCGCCCTACGACTACCCGCCGTTCCAGTCCGTCTCTGTGGGGCCGAATGAGTCGGTGACCGTGACCTACGTGCTGACGCGGCTGCACTTCGACCCGACCGTGGAGGTGATCTCGCCCAACCCGCTCTACCCCGAGCCGTGGGGCAACTGGCACGGCGTGGACGTGCGCCTGACCTGGGTGATGTCGATCTGCGAGCCGCTGCACCTGAGGGTGGGGTACGAGGAGTTCCACACCGGCCTCAACCACGAGGGCATGCTGCTGAAGCAGGAAGGCACCTTTTTCGATGGCGACACGAGCAGCCTGGACCTGATGAACCACGTTGTGGAGACGTTCACGGGTCCCGGCGGCCGGCAGGGCTACATCGCCGAGCTGGACTTCCCCTGGGACACCACCTGGTGCTACAACAACCTCTACAAGGTCTTGGCCGACGGGGTGTTCAACGACTTCTGGCATCCGAGCCCGCCGGGCGCGGGGATCAAGGCCGGCGACGAGAAGCCGGTCACGCTGCGCAACGTGGTGGCCAAGGACGTGGCGGCGACGCCGGGGACGAGCGACGTGCTCTACTTCGACCCGAACGCGCCGGAGCTCGACCCGCTGCGAGCGCCGCAGATCGGTTTCACGGTGGAGGACGAGGGGGACATGCGCGGGCCGTACACGTGGAAGTTGTACCTGCGCAAGCTGGTGGATGGCAACTGGGAGGCGGGTGATCACGCGGTGATCTCGGGAGACGCGGCGGCACCGGGCGCGGTGAGCGCGGTGGTCAACAGCCCGGCGGAGGGGCAGACACAGGACAACACGTTGACGGCGAAGGGGGTCTACGCGTTCGACGTGGTGGTGCAGGAGTGGGGACCGCAGTCGATGCCCGGCGGCGGCGGGGGCGAGTGGGTGGTGGTGGACGAGCACTGGGCGAAGT
>JACPDV010000218.1 GCA_016183835.1 Armatimonadota bacterium | reverse complement strand
GGGCGAAGATGCGGGCGCTCTCGTCGAGGTCCTTGCCGAACCCGCGTGCGCGGAGGAGCACGGCGCCGTGCGCGGCCATCTGGCTGAGTTTGCCGGCCGGGGTCTCCTCGTTGATCACGAGGACCACGCGGATCCCGCCGCGGGCGCCGAAGGCGGCCAGCGACGAGCCGGTGTTGCCGCTCGAGGTGGCCAGGCAGGTGGTCTGCCCTCGCTCGCGCATGAGGTTGACCACGAAGGAGTTGAAGCGGTCCTTGTAGGAGCCGGTGGGGTTGACGTGGTCGCACTTGAACCACAATCCGCGCAGGCCCCACCGCGGGCCGAGGGCGACGCTGGGGAGGAGCGGCGTATCACCCTCACCGAGGGTGATGGGGTCGGCGGGCGGGGTCATGCCGAGGCGCGAGGCGTAACGGGCGACGAGGGACATCGTGACGGCTCCTGGCGGTGGGGTTGGCTGGCCCCGGCGGCGCTCCTCCCGCCGGCGGTGTCAGCGGAGCGGCACCGTGGCTGTGAGCCAGCCGTCGGCGCGACGGGTCTGCCCGGACGGGAAGAGCGCGGCAAGCGTGGGCGGGGCGTCTGCCCGCACCGGCGTCGCGCGCCAGACGGCCGGACCCTCCGCGGTGTTCACCGCCGCCTCCACCACGGCGATGTCGGTGAACTCGGGGTGGAGGGTGGCCTCGGACGACGGCGCCGCCGGGTGGCACGGCCGGAGCACGGGCGGCCCGCTGCCCGCGGGCGGCGGCGGCCCGCCGGCGAGCCGATAGGCCCGGTGGAAGCCGGCGTCCGGGACGAGGCGGCTCGCGGCGGCGCCGGCGTAGGTGTCCTCCACGGTGCCCCGGCTGCCCTTGAAGGCGAGCATGTGGTGCGGGGTGGAGAACTCGATCCACGGGTCGTCGTCGGTGTTGAGCCGCGCGCCGGACAGATAGCCTCTGACGCCCGGCTCATCGAGGAGCAGGCCGCCGGCGAGCGTCCAGATGTCGCTGACGCCGACGCAGGCGAGGTCGTCGAGCACCCGCCCGGTCAGCCGCTCCCGCGCGGCGAGAGCGGGGAAGCGCTGCGGCTCGAACGTGCCGATGGCGACGAAGTCGGCGCGCAGGCGGGGGAACGCCCAGAGCGTGACGTGGGGGAAGACGCGGGCGAAACTGGCCAGCGCCGAGCGCATCTCGCCGGGGTTGAAGTTGTAGGCCGGCAGCCACTGGCACATCATGCCGCCCGGCCGCAGCCGGCGCGCGCAGAGGCGGTAGTAGTCGAGCGTGAAGAGGCTGTTGACGCCGGCGATCCACGGGTTGGTCGGCTCGGCGGTGATCAGGTCGTACTGCCGGTCGGCGAGGAGGACGTAGTTGCGGGCGTCCTGGAGGATGACGGTCAGCCGCGGGTCGTCGAGGCAACGATGGTTGTAGTCGTCGAAGTAGCGCGCGGCGCGGAGCATGGCCGGCTCAATCTCGATGCAGTCGACGTGCTGGATGGGGTGGAGCAGGGCGCTGCCGACGGTGCAGCCGCTGGCCAGGCCGACCACCATCACGTCGCGGGCGTCGGGCTTGAGCAGGAGCGGCAGGTGCGCCACCAGCCGTTGCGTGGAGAGGTCGCCCGTGGAGGCGTCGGTCTTGCCGTTGGCCTGCAGCACGCGGTGGCCGCTGCGCAGGTTGAGCACGGCGATGGTGCCGCAGTAGCCCTCTTCGTGGTAGAGCAGCTTGTGCACCAGCATGGCCCTCCGCACGGGCACGCGCTCGGCCTGCATCTTGAGGAAGTACTGCGGATAGCAGTAGACGCCGGCGGAAAGGACCCGCGGGTCGGGCTCCACCAGGGCGAGCCGGACACAGCCGAGCAGGCCGAGCAGCCCGAGGGCCAGCGCGGGCCGGCGGGAGGGGGACGATCGCGGCGCGGCGAGCCAGGCCGCGGCGCCGGCGGAGAGATTGAGCGCGGCCGCCAGCGCCACCGACTTCTCGACTCCGCAGCGCGGCAGGATCCAGAACCCGGCCGCGGCGGCGCCGAGCACCGCGCCGACGGTGTTCCAGGCATACGGCAGCCCCACGCCGCGCCCGGCGCCGCCGAGCTGCGGCGCCGAGAGCTTCGCCACCAGCGGCAGGATGAACCCGAGGCCCAGCGTGGCGGGCAGCATGAGCAGCCAGCAGAGCCCGAGCTGGAAGACGAACAGCGGCGCGAAGTCGCCGCCGGTGGACTTGAACGCCTCGAGGAGCAGGCCCGGCAGCCACCCGATGCACGCGGTGGCCGCGACCGCCGACAGCGCGATCCACGCCTCGACCCGGGCGAAGCAGGCCACCGGGTCGCGAATCCGCCGGATCTTCTTGCCCGCCAGCGCCGAGCCGAACGACAGGCCGACCAGGAAGCTCGCCAGCATGGCGGTGAAGGCGTAGGTGCTGTTGCCGAAGACCTGCACGAGGCCGCGCGTCCAGGCCACCTCGTAGACCATCGCGGCGAACCCGGAGACGGCGAAGCCGGCCCACACCACGCGGACGGCCGCCAGGCTCACCGGCGCCTCGTCCGGCACGTCCGGCGGCTCCTCATCCGCCTCGGCGAGCGGCTCGCGGTCGAGGCGGATGGCCAGCGCCGCCACGGCCAGGTTGGCGACCACCGCGGCCGCCAGCGTGCCCTGGACGCCGAACCGGGGGATCAGCCAGACGCCGGCCGCCAGCGTGCCGATGGTGGCGCCGACGGTGTTGGCGGCATACAACCCGGCCGCGCTGCGGCCGACGTCGAGCGTGCGCGAGTACCAGCGCGCCATCGCCGGGAAGGTGCCGCCCATGAGGAAGGTCGGGAGCAGCAGGGCGGGCAGGCAGAGCACGAACCGCGCGGCGCTGAGCCAGGTGAAGTCGCTCAGCCCGCCGCTGAAGAGCTGCCGATAGATGGTCTTGACCAGCCCGAAGAGCCACGGGCTGGCGGCGGCGGAGAGAGCCACGCCGAGCTCGAGCCGGCCGTAGAGCCGCAGGGGCCGCGGGCAGCGGTCGGCGCGCCGGCTCCAGAACCAGCTCCCCAGCGCCAGCCCGGCCATGTAGGCGGCCAGCACGCAGCCGCTGCTCAGCGTGGTGGCGCCGAAGACGAGCGTCAGGACCCGCAGCCAGACGACCTCGTAGACCAGCCCGACCGCGCCGGACACCAGGAACATGCCCAGGACGGCCCGTTGCAGGGCGTCCGGCCGGCGTGCGGAGTCCAGGGCCATCCAGTGCTCCCGGCAGCCCCGATTGCGCGGCGGCGGGGCCGATCCTCCCGGCCCGCAGGAACGCTTCCCCCGCGCGCGAACCCCGCCGCCAAGGAGTACCCACCACCATGCCACGCAAGGCTCGACCCTACCCGAAGCTCAGGCACGTCCGCACCGGGATCATCGGCTACGGCGGCGCGTTCAACATGGGCAAGCACCACGGCGAGTCGATGAACGCCACAGGCAAGATCAGCGTCGTCGCCGTGTGCGACAAGGACCCGGTCCGCGCCGCGGTGGGCAAGACCGACTTCGTCGATGTGCAGACCTTCACCAACATCGAGCAGATGCTGAAGACCGTCGAGCTGGACCTGTGCGTCGTGATCCTCCCGCACAATCTGCACGCGCCCGTGGCGATTCAGTGCGCCGCGGCCGGCAAGCACGTAGTGGTGGAAAAGCCGATGTGCCTCAGCGACGCCGAGGCGGTGGCGATGATCGGCGCGGCGGAGGCCAACCACACGATGCTCTCGGTGTTCCACAACCGGCGCTGGGACGGCGACTTCTGCGCGCTCCGGGAGCTGCTGAACAAGGGCCTGATCGGGCAGGTCTACCACGTCGAGATGTTCGGCGGCGGCTACCACGCGCCGGGCACCTGGTGGCGGGCGAACAAGGCCATCTCGGGCGGCACGTTCTTCGACTGGGGCGCGCACTACCTGGACTGGCTGCTGCAGCTCATTCCGGGGAAGATCACTGGCGTGACGGGGTTCTTCCACAAGCTGAAGTGGCCCGAGTCGACGAACGAGGACAACGTCGAGGCGGCGATCCGGTTCGACAATGGGGCGGTGGCACACGTCCAGATGAGCAGCCTGGCGGCGGTGGGCAAGGAGCGCTGGCGGATCCTGGGCAGCGAGGGCGCGATCCTGTCGGTGGGCGACAAGTTCCAGGTGCACACCTACGTGGACGGCTACCAGGCGACGCTGGACGTGCCCCAGGTGCCGAGCGACTGGCACGCTTACTACCGCAATATCGCGGCGCACCTGACGGGCGACGAGGAGCTGATCGTCAAGCCGCAGGAGGCGCGGCGGGTGATTGCGGTGATGGACGCGGCGGAGCAGTCGAGCAAAAGCGGGGTGACGGTGGCGCTGGCGTGCGAGGGGTAGCCAGAACGCCGTCGCTCTCGGGCAGCCGGGGGCGGGCACTGCGGTCGTAGTGCTCGCTGAGGTAGAACTCGCAGCCGATGCAGTTGGTCAGCAGCTTGGCCAGGGTGCCC
>JACPDV010000224.1 GCA_016183835.1 Armatimonadota bacterium | reverse complement strand
AGGGGGCAGGGGGAGGTCCCGTGTGCGAGCCTTGGGACGGACGCATGGCCATCGCCATCGAGTCTACAGCCGGCATCGACCTCACCGCCCTCGCCGGCCTCGGCGAGTGGGCCGCGGTGGGATTCTACGAAGGGCTCGCTCTCCCCTGGCCGCGCTGCCACGGCCGGGCCCTCCGCCGGCTCTACGAGCACCTGCCCATCCGCCTCGACCCCGACCGCCTCCTCATCCCCAACGAGCCGCTCCCGGATGCGCGCAACTTCGCCGCCCACGGCGCCTGGCACGCCGCCGCCCTGATCTGCGACTACAACCACCACTCCGGCATCAGCCTCCACCCCGACATTGCCGAGGGCAAGAAGGCCGCCTACCCTGAGCACGCGGCCGCGATCGACGCGCTCGTCGCCGACCTGGGCCCGCGGATCGTCCACTTTGGCGGCTACACCCACAGCAACCCGGACATCCGCCGCGTCGTCACCGAGGGCTTTCTTGCGATGCAAGCCGAGCTGTCGGCCGCCGTGGCCGACGAGCAGCAGCACGGCAGCGATCCCGAGACTTTCGCCCTGTTGCAGGCGCTGATTGACTACGCCGCTGGCGTGCGCGCCTACCACGGCCGGCTGCGCGAGGCGCTCGCGGCCGCCCTGCCCGGCCGGCCGGAGCTGCGGCCCATCGCCGCCGCGTGGGAGCGCGCCTTCCTCCACCCCGCCGCCACGTTCCTCGAAGGGCTCCTGGCGGTCCACTTCACCTGGACCCTCGACTTCTGCGACAGCATCGGCCGCTTCGACCAGGCGCTCGGGCCGCTCTACGAGCAGGACGTGGCGAACGGCACGCTGGATCCGTCCTTCGCCCGCCGCCTGCTGGACGAGGTGTGGCAGAACTTCGAGCGCTTCAACGGCTGGAACCTGCAGCTCGGCGGCTGGACCCCCGACGGGCGCGACGGCTGCAACGCCCTGACCCTCGAGGGCCTCGAGGCCTGCCGGCGCAACCACCTCCGCCGGCCGAATGTCGCCTTCCGCATCACCGCGCAGACCCCGGACGAGGCGGTCGCCCGCGCACTCGACGTGCTCGGCTGCGGCTCCGGCCGGCCGGCGCTCTACAACGACGACCTGTACGTCAAGACCCTCCGCGGCATGGACCTCGGCCTCACCGACGAGGACGCCCGCGAGATCGGGTTCGGCGGCTGCACCGAGACGATGATCTCCGGGCTCTCCAACGTCGGCAGCCTCGAAGGCGAGCTGAACCTGGCCAAGGCCCTCGAGCTGGCGCTGCACGACGGCTACGACCCCGTGGCGGACCGGCAGAGCGGGCCACACACGGGCGAGTTCGCCGCGATGCGGAGCTTCGACGAGTTGCTGGCCGCGGTGAAGGAGCAGATCCGCCACGCCACCGACGCCTTCTGCGAGCACGACCGCGCCGCGCTGGCGCGGCGTTTCCACGAGGGTGATCCGAAGCTCTACCGCACCTTCTTCACCCGCGACTGCGTGAAGCGGCGCAAGTCGTTCGAGGCCGGCGGCGCGCGTTACAACTGGGCCGTGGTCTGCTACCAGGGCATCACCAACCTGATCGACGGCCTGGCGGCGGTGCGGCAGGTCGTGTTCGTGGACCGCGCCGCGACCCCGGCCGAGCTGCTCGCCGCGCTCGACGGCGACTACGCCGGCGCGGAGCCGCTTCGCCGCCGGCTCTCCGCCGCGCCGCGCTTCGGCAACGACGACGACACCGTGGACCAGCTCGGCCGCGAGCTGGTGGAGTACGCGTGGCAGTGCCTCTACCGCTGGCCGACGCCGCGCGGCGGGCGGTACCTGCCATCGGTGATCCTCTTCGCCACCTACGCCGACGCCGGGCTGCGGGTCGCCGCCACGCCGGACGGGCGGAAGGCCTTCGAGCCGCTGGTCGACTCCATCGGCCCGGTACACGGGCGCGATACCCACGGGCCGACGGCGATGCTGAACTCCGTGACGAAGCTGCCGCTCTGGCTGGGCGCGGGCACGCCGGTGCTCAACGTCCGTTTCCAGAGGAGCCTGTTCACCGAGCCGGGCGGCCTGGGCCGGCTGACGGCGCTCCTGCGCAGCTACTTCGCGGCGGGCGGCATGCAGCTTCAGATCTCGGTGCTCGACCGCGAGGCGCTCCTGGCGGCGCAGCGCGAGCCGGAGAAGTGGGCCGACCTGATCGTGCGCATCGGCGGCTACAGTGAGTACTTCACTCGCCTCGGCCGGAGCTTGCAGGACACGGTGATCGGGCGCACGGAGCACGGCGTCGGATGAGCCGCGGCTGGCTGGACCGCCTGTTGGCGTGGGGATTGTGGGCCTTCGTCCTCTGCGTGGCGCTGCCGGCCGAGCTGCCGCGGGTCCTGCGCGAGGCGCACGAAGCCACCGACTTCACCGCCTACACCCAGGGCGGGCGGTACATGCTCGAAGGGCGGTCGCCCTACCGGCTGCCGAGCTCCGCCGGCTGGCACTACCTCTACCCGCCGTTCTTCGGACTGCTCCTGGCGCCGCTGGCCGGGCTGAGTGAACGCGTCCAGGCGAGCCTGGCGTTGCTCTGCAACCTGGCGCTCCTGCTGGCGATGGTCTCACTCTGCCGGCGCCTGGCCGAGACCTGCCGTGGCGACGGGGAGACCGCCCTGCCGTGGTGGCTGTTGGCGGCGGGGTACCTGGCGTTCTGGCCGTTCTGCCGGGTCCTGCTCAACTGGGGCCAGGTGGGGCTGCTGCTCACCTGCCTGACGCTGCTCGGCTACCGCCTCGCCCGGCACGGCCGCTCGTCCGGCGCAGTGGTGGGAGGCGGGCTGGCCTTGGCCATGTCGAGCGCGATCAAGGTCACTCCGCTGTTGGCCGCCCTGGCGGTGCTGGCGATGCGGGGGCGGGAAGGTGACCCTCTCGGGGGCAGGCGCCGTCGGCTGCTGGCAGCGGGGCTCGCGGGCGGGCTGGCGCTCTTCATCGTCGTCCTGCCCGCACTGCGCCTGGGCTGGCGGGCCAACCTCGCGCTCCTCGCCGAGTTCCGCGACTACGTCGTGCTCGGCGACGAGCAGGTCTGCCACTGGCCGGCCAGCCCGTGGACCGAGGGCAATCTCAGCTTGGTCAACTCGCTCCGTGTGTACTGCCATGGCCCGCAGTCCGCGCCGGCGGTGTGGGACCGGCGGACTGCAACCTATCGCCGCAGTAGCACGCCCTTCGCCCAGGATCCGCCGGAGTTTGCACGCTGGGCCAAGGTGGCGTGGTGGGTAGCAGCGCTGCTGGGCGCGGCGGCGATCCTGCGCCTGGCCCGCCGCACCGAGTCCGCCGACCACCTGGCCGCGCTCGCGCTGGCGCAGCACCTGGGCTTGCTCCTCGCGCCGGTGAGTTGGGTGCACGCCTACGTCTCGGTGTTCGTGATGGTGCTGTTCGTACCGCTCCGGCTGCTGCGAACCGGCCGGCCGGTGCTGGCGGCCCTGATGGCCACGACGGCCTGGGTGACCGTCGCCATCGGCGAGGCCTGGTTGTCGATGATCGCCTTCGCCGGTCTCGGGCTGGCGGTGTGGTTCGCGCTGGCCTGCCTGCTGGCCCTCTCCGAGACCCTCACCCACCGGCTGGAGAGCGGTCTGGCGCGGGTCTGGTGGCGCGCTACGGGCGTCTGCTACGGTCCGGTGCGATGAGCACCGCGGCGCCCTCGCCCTTGACCCGGCGGCCCGGCGCGTGCTACCCTCCAAGTGGTCATATGAGTGCCACCCGGATTCGTCAGCGCTGGCCGCTCGTCCGCCTCGCCGGCTTGCTCGCGAGCGGCTTGCTGTGCCTGGGCGCATCCGCCGACCCACTGGCCGACGCCTACCCGGCAGCGCCGGCGAACGCCCTCCTCCGCAAGCTCGAAGGCGGGCTCGGCGGCGAGGAGCCCGGCGGTGGCCTGCGGCTCCGCCGCCAGGCCCGCTGGGCGCCCGGCCTGCGGGCCGTGCTCGTGGACACGGTGCTCTCCAACCCGAGCAGCCGCCCGCTGAGCCCCGGCGCCCTGACGCTGCTCGACCTGCGCTTCCGCCTCAGCGAGGGCGGCGACGAAGCGGGCTACACGCGGCTCGAGTACCGCAACGACCAGTGGTATGGCTCGACCTACTTCACCGGCGGGCCCGACTGGTGCCGCGTGGGCAAGGACTGGCACCATCCGGGCGACACCACGCCCAGCATCCGCTGCTTCCGGTTCCCGCGCGCCGGGCGGGTGACGGTAACGGGCCGGGTCAAGAAGCTGCACCTCGACGGCGACGGCATCCGGGCGGCGATCCGCTTCCGCGGCGAGGAGCTGTGGCAGGCGGAGATCGACGGCAAGGACGACCAGGGCGCCGCGCACGAGTTGAAGCTGGACGTGAAGCAGGGCGAGGCGATCCGCTTCGTGGTCCACAAGCGCGGGCAGATCTTCTGCGACACCACCGGGTGGGACCCGGTGGTCACCTACGAGGACGGCACGCGGTTCCAGGCTTCCGCGGCGTTCGGCACGGAGCAAGGGGCCGGCGGGTGGTTCTACCAGATGGAGGCGGGCGGGGCGCCGGCGCCGGTGGGCTGGTGCCTGGGGTCCGAGCTGCTTCCCCGCCGGACGCTCCTGCCGCTCGGGCGAACGGCGAGCTGGGCGGCCGGGGGTGAGCTGCCGTTCATCGTGCTGGCCGACGGCGCCACGGAGTCGGGGTTGGCGGTGGCCGCCGACGCCGCACAAGGCTGGTCGGCGCAATGCGGCTACGGGACGGACGGGCTGCTGCGGCTCGCGCTGACCTGCGCGCCCGGCACGCTGGAGCCGGGTGAGCGGCGGCTGCCGACCGTGGCGCTGGCCGGACTGGAGGGCGACTGGACCGCCGCCGTGCCGCTCCTCGGCAGGCTGCTCCACACGCCGACGATGCCGGCGCTCGCCGCGGCGGTGAGCGCCGCCGCGCGCGACGTGACGACGGGTCTGAAGCACGCGCCCGAGCCGGATCTGTTGGCGATGGTCGCGGAAGACTGGCTGCGGCAGGATGGGTGGCCTGAGACCACGGAGGCGTTCGCCAGGGCTGCGCGTGCCGCCGTAGGGGCGGGGCTTGCCCCGCCCGGTTCGGCCGGAGAGGCCCTGACCGCCGCCCGGCGACGTTATGTGGCCTTCCACCTCGCCCGCCGCGACGCCCTCCTCTCCAACCCGCTCCTCGACTTCCGCGAGCTGCTCTTCTGCAAGCGCGTGCCGCCCACCTGGAACCACGAGGTCGCCCAGTACTTCGGCTGGCGGCAACGGTCCGGCGGCGGGCTGTTCGTCCTCGAACACCCCGGCACATCGCTCAGCGCTCGCGACGTCCTCGGCGAGCAGCTCCCGCCCGGCAACCTCCTCGAGCCGCACCTCAGCTACGACGGCCGGCGGGTGGTCTTCTCTTTCGTCGCCTGCCCCGCGAACGGCTACGAGCCGCAGATCTTCCCGGTCAACGAGGCCGGCGGCGACGAGGGCTACTTCCACGTCTACACGGCGAACGTCGACGGCACCGGCCTGCGGCAGCTCACGAGCGGCCCCTACGACGACCTCTTCCCCACCTGGCTCCCCGACGGCGGGATCGCCTTCTGCTCCACCCGCCGGAGAGGCTACTCTCGCTGCTTCGGGCCCGAGTACAGCCAGCGCTGGCACAGCTACACCGTCCACCGCATGGACGCCGACGGCGGCGGGCTGCGGGCGCTGTCGGTCAACGACGTGAGCGAGTGGTTCCCCGAGGTGTCCAACACCGGCGAGCTCCTGTTCGCCCGCTGGGACTACATCGACCGCGACGCGGTGACCCACCAGAACCTCTGGTCGATGCGCCCCGACGGCACCGCGCAAGCCGCGGTGTGGGGCAACGCCACCCCGTCGCCGCACTGTGTCTTCCAGGCGCGCGCCGTGCCGCGCAGCCGCAAGATCGCCTTCATCGCCTCGGCTCACCACGCCGTCACCGGGGGGCCGCTGTGCCTGCTCGATCCGGCGGTCGACAGCAATGCTGCCGCGGCGCTGACCCGTCTCACGCCCGGGCCGTTCCCCGAGGCCGAGGGCTCGCCGCAGGAGTTCTACGAGTCTCCTCAACCGCTCTCCGAGCACCTCTTCCTAATCGCCTACAGCCCCCACCCGCTGGTCTTCCAGGGTCAGCCGAACCCGCGCAACCGCCTGGGCATCTACCTCCTGACCGATACCGGCGAGCGTGAGCTGCTCTATCGGAACCCGGACATCGGCTGCACCAGCCCCGTGCCGCTCCGCGCCCGGCCGGCGCCGCCGGTCCTCGGCAGCCCGCTCCCGCCGGCCGGCAACCGCGGCGAGATCCTCATCTCGGACGTGTACCAGGGCCTCGGCGGCGTCCCCCGCGGCTCCCTGCGCGAGCTGCGGGTGGTGCAGATCCTGCCCAAGACCACCTACGTGGGCAACTCGCCGATGATCGGCTTCGCGGGTGAGGAGAACACCCGGGCCATCCTGGGCAGCACGCCGATCCTGCCCGACGGCTCGGCGCACGTGGCGGTGCCGGCGGGCAAGCCGCTCCTCTTCCAGGTGCTCGACGCCGACGGCCTGGCCTGGCAGACCATGCGCGCCACCATGTCGGTGATGCCCGGCGAGCGGCGAGCGTGCATTGGCTGCCACGAGAGCCGGCGCAGCGCACCGTCCAATCAGCCGTCCCAGGCGCAGCTCCGCCCGGCCGTCGAGTTGGTTCCCGGCCCGCTCGGCGGGGCGCCGTTCAGCTTCGTCCGCTTCGTGCAGCCGGTGCTCGACCGCCGCTGCGCCACGTGCCACTCCGGCGCGGAGCCCGCAGGTAAGATGGACCTGACCGGCACGCCCGACCGCGGGTTCACCCGCTCCTACTGGTCGCTGTGCGGCGGGCCGGGGCTGTTCGACGGCGGCGCGACCAACCCGCAGACCGCCGCGGCGGCCCTGGTCCCGCGCTTCGGCATGCGCAACCAGGTGCAGGTGACGCCGCCCGGCGGGGAGTACGGCGCGCGCGGAAGCCGGCTGCTGAAGCTCCTCCGCGCCGGGCACCACGGCGTTGCGTTGGAACCGGACGAGCTGCGCGCGCTGGCCGCCTGGATCGACCTGAACGCGGTCTTCTACGGCTCCTACGATGCCGAGGACCAGGCCCGCGAGCTGAGAGGAGAGCCGGTGGGAATGCCGGAGATCCAGTAGGGTGTCCGATGCATCATGAGTAAGGAGTCGTCATTGCGAGGAGGTCCGCCGACGAAGCAATCGCGTTGGCCAGCCAGCCCGGCCACGACGGAAACCGGCGTGCAGCGCCTTGGGGGACGCGATTGCTTCGTCGGGAGACCTCCTCGCAATGACGGTTGTCGCTCAGGTGACAGGTGCCTGGAGCGTGATGTTGCGGGTGACCGCAGGAGACAGCCGCCGATGATTGCCGACCGTGAGTCCGGTCTAGCTCCGACCGCAGCGATCCCCGGGTTCGAAGAGCCGTTCTCTCTCGCCCTCTCGCCGCCCGTGCAGGCGCTTCGAGACCGGGCGCTGCTCCTGCACCGCGGCCCGCAAGGCGGGATCCCCGAGCTGCGACTCGCCGACGCCCGCGCCTGGTCCGAGCACACCGCTGACGAGGACTGGCTGCTCTGGCGCGCCCGCTGGAGCGCCGAGCGGCTGCGCAGCCTGCCGCTCGACCTGGAACCCGGCGAGAAGCTGATCGGCAAGCCGCGCTACCGTGCCGACGCGCCGGAGGATGCGCCCGCGCTGGAAGGGGCCGGGCGGACCTTGGCCGACCTGCCGCCCTTCCCCGGCGGCGACGCGGGGCACTTCCACCCCGACCACGAAAAGCTCCTCCGGCTTGGTGTCTCCGGCATGCTCGCGGAGATCGACCGACTGGCCGCTCGGCAGGGCCTCACGCCGGAGCAGGCGACCTTCTATCGCGCGTGCCGCACCGCGATGCAGGGCTTCCAGGCGTTCGTGCACCGCGCCGCCGGCGAGTGCCGCGGCATGGCCGAGCGCGACCAAGACGATGCGGCCCGCTGGCTCGAGCTGGCCGCGATCTGCGAGCGTGTCGCAACCGAGCCGCCGGCCACGCTGCACGAGGCCATGCAGCTTCAGTTCCTGGCCATCATCGCGCTGTGGTTTGCTGAGGACCACGGGCTGACCTGTCCCGACCGGCTCGACCAGCTCATGCGCAGCTTCTACGAGGCGGATCTGGCTGCCGGTCGCACCACGCCGCGCGAGGCGTTCGAGCTGATCGCCTGCCTCTACATCCAGCTCAACCGCATCCTCTGGCCCGGCTCGGCCGTGGCGGTGATGGTCGGCGGGCGTGACCCTTCCGGCGCCGACGTCACCAATGATCTCACCTATCTCTGCCTCGCCGCCCGGCAGGCCACCCGGCTCTGCTACCCGACGGTGGGGCTGGCCTGGCACGCCGAGACGCCGGACGAGCTCGCCGACTACAGCGTGAGGATGCTCGCCACCGGCGTCGGCTGCCCGGCGTTCTTCAACGAGGAGCTGATCGCCGAGGGCTTGCGCCGACATGGGGTCCGGCGCGAGGACAGCTACAACTTCATGAACTCCACCTGCGTGGAGATCAAGGTGGTGGGCGCTTCGCACATGTGGGTCACCGCGCCCTACTTCAACCTGCCGAAGGCGTTGCTCGACGTGATGGGCGAGGTGGCCGCGGGCGCGCGGCCGCAGCCGGCAAGCTACGACGCACTCCTGGCGGCGGTGGAGGACAACCTGGCGGGCACCATCCGCGGCGCGGCGCAGGGCCTGGACGCCTGCTGGCGGCAGCGGGCGGTCACCGGCTGCTTCCCGCTGGCGAGCTGCTTCATCGCCGACTGCCTCGAGCGCGGCGTCGATTTCGACCGCGGCGGCGCGCGGTACAACTGGGTGGAGAACTCGTTCGTCGGGCTGGCCAACCTGACCGATGGGCTGGAGGCGGTCCGGCACCTGGTCTACGACCGCGGCGAGCTGTCGCTGGCCGGGCTGCACGACATCCTGCGGGCCAACTGGGAGGGTCACGAGGCGCTCCGCCAACGGATCCTCAACACGCTGCCGCACTACGGCAACGACGACGAGGCGGCCGACGGCACGGCCAAGGCGTTGGCGGAGTACCTGATCGAGACGACCGAGTCGAACACCATCGGGCCGCACTGCTACGTGCCGGGGTTCTTCTGCTGGATCATCCACGAGCACTTCGGCAGCCGGACGGGGGCGACCCCGGACGGCCGTTTCGCCGGGCTGGCGTTGGCGGACGGTGCGGGCGGTGCGCAGGGCCGCGAGCGGCGCGGGCCCACGGCGGCGGTGCTCTCGAGCACGAAGTGGAGCCACGTCGAGGTGCTCGGCGGGCTGGTGCACAACCTGAAGTTCGCGGGCAGCGTCTTGCGGAGCGACCGCGACCGGCCGGCGGCGCGGCGGGTGATCGAGACGTTCCTGCAGCGCGGCGGGTTCGAGATCCAGGTCAACGTGGTGAGCCGTGAGACGCTGCTGGACGCGCAGGCGCATCCGGAGCAGTACCAGGATCTGCTGGTGCGGGTGGCCGGGTACTCCGATTATTTCGTGCATCTGAATCCGAACATGCAGGCGGAGGTGATCGCGCGGACGGAGCACGAGGTGTAGGCCATGGGCAATCGGCCGGAGGACACATCGCCGGCGATGTGGCGCAAGTACATCGAGTTGACCCGGACACTCTCACCGGGCCGCAAACTCAAGCAGACCTTGGAGTTGGCGGACATGGTCTGGCACATGGCTATGCGCGCACGACAGGAGCTGGACCCGACCGCGAGCGATTTCGAGATCCGCGCACGGGTGGCGGCCGCGTTGTACGGCGTCGACCTGGTCAAGCGGGCGACTGGGTGGGAGCCCACAGCGGAGCGGCGGGCATGATCGCCGAGTGGGGCACCGTCCTGACGAAGGTGGTTGCACCCTTGGCGGCGCTCGGAGTCCCGTTCGCTGTCGTCGGCTCAGTGGCTAAGCACCGTGCCCGAGTTGCTGTCCGGCCCAAGGTAGGGGCGGGGTCTCCCCGCCCGATGCGCGAGGTGGGAGCGCTCAGCGCGCGATCTCGGCCGGCCGGACGGGCGAGGAGACCTCGCCCCTACCGGAGCTGTTGG
>JACPDV010000223.1 GCA_016183835.1 Armatimonadota bacterium | reverse complement strand
GGGCGAGCTCACGATGTTCATCCACTTCGGCATGAACACCTTCTCGAACCGCGAGTGGGGCGAGGGCACCGAGGAGGAGAAGCTGTTCAACCCCGCCCACCTCGACTGCCGGCAGTGGGCGAAGACCGCTCGGGACGCCGGGTTCAAGTACCTCATCCTGACCTGCAAGCACCACGACGGCTTCTGCCTCTGGCCCAGCCGCTTCACCGAGCACTCGGTCAAGAACAGCCCGTGGAAAGACGGCCGTGGCGACGTGGTGGCTGAACTGGCCTCCGCCTGCCGCGAGTTCGGCGTGAAGATGGGCGTCTACCTCTCGCCCTGGGACCGCAACCAGCACTGCTATGGCGACTCGCCAGCGTACAACGAGTACTTCCGCAACCAGCTTACCGAGCTGCTCAGCAACTACGGCGACATCGCCGAGGTGTGGTTCGACGGCGCCTGCGGCGAGGGGCCGAACGGCAAGCGGCAGGAGTACGACTGGAACAGCTACTACGCGGTCGTTCGCCGGCTGCAGCCGAACGCGCTGATCGCCATCTGCGGTCCCGACATCCGTTGGGTGGGCAACGAGGACGGCTTCGCCCACGAGACCGAGTGGAGCGTGGTGGACGGCCGCTGGCATCCGGCCGAGTGCGACGTCAGCATCCGCCCCGGCTGGTTCTACCACCCCGACCAGGACGCGCAGGTCAAGTCGCTCGACCACCTGCTTGACATCTACTACCGCTCGGTGGGGCTCAACAGCGTGCTGCTGCTCAACGTGCCGCCCAACCGCGACGGGCTGATCGCCGACCCCGACGTGGCCCGGCTGCGCGAGTTCCGGGCGGAGCTGGACCGCATCTTCGCCACCGACTTCCTCAAGGGCGCGGCGGCGGTGGCGGACAGTGAGGCGGCGGGCCACCCGGCGGCGGCGGCGGTGGACGGCGACCCGGGCACGTGGTGGTGCCCGGCGGGCGACGCGCGGACCGGCACACTCGAGCTGATCCTGGCGCAGCCGGCGACGTTCGACCTGGTGCTGCTGCAGGAGGAGATCGCCGAAGGTCAGCGGGTGCAGGGCTACCGGGTGGAGGCGCTGGTGGACGGGACGTGGCGGGACATCGGGCAGGCGACGACCATCGGGCACAAGAAGCTGGATCGCATCGACCCGGTGACGGCGTCGCGCGTGCGGGTGACGATCACGGCGTCGCGCGGCGTCCCGCTGCTGTCACGGGTGGGGCTGTTCGCGCGGGCGCGTTGACCCTTCGTTGACAACTGTTGTTGCGCATCGCTGCCGTTTTTGACTTACAATACAGAGAACCCGACCGAGCGGTCGCCTGGTGGCTTGCCGGATCGGGAACCGAAGGATGCACATGAACCACAGACGACAGCATGGATTCACCCTCATCGAGCTCCTGGTGGTGATTGCGATCATCGCCATTCTGGCCGCGATCCTGTTCCCGGTGTTCGCCAAGGCGCGGGAGAAGGCTCGCCAGTCGAGCTGTTCCTCGAACGTCAAGCAGATGGCGTTGGCGCTGCTGCAGTACGTCCAGGACTACGACGAGCGGTTCGGCAACGGCGGCGGGTACAACGGCACCTCCGGCGACGCCCGCCAGTGGCCGCTGGCCATCGAGCCGTACACCAAGAACGTGCAGCTCTTCCAGTGCCCGAGCCAAACGCCGGGCGGACCCTACACCTACTGGGGCCAGGCGCACCAGGTGTTCGAGAACTACGCGGCGCTCAACGGCCTGGCCTACACCAACCTGGCGCAGGTCACCGACCCGGCCGGGAAGATCCTCCTGATGGAGGCGCCTCACCAGGCTGTGCCGGACTGGAACCGGGCGCAGTATGCGAAGCGCTGCGCCGCCAACTGCAACACTCCCAGCCCGGACGACGCCGCGCACAACCAGGGCAACAACGTCGGGTTTGTGGACGGCCATGTGAAGTGGGGCCACACCACCCTGAACGCCAACCCGCCGGGCGGCTGGCTGCCGTAGACTCGACGTACTGAGGGATGTCACAGCCGCCCGCCTGTCGTTCGGGACAGGCGGGCGGCAGGCTGTCAGCACGCGTCTCAGAGGGCATCCGCCGGCCATCACGCCGGCGTCGCCGGCCCCTCCGCGAGGGCGAGGTTGTTCAGTAGCTCGGTCGCGCAGCGCGCCGCGAACTCCGGGTCGTTGATGTTGCAGTCCAGCTCGACGATTCGGATGTCGGGCCGCAGGTTCGCCCGCAGCGAGGCGAAGAGCGCCTGATCCGCTTCGGGGAACCAAAAGGCGCCGCCGGGCGAGTCAATCATGCTGACGCCCTTGAGGGGGAGCAGGACGGTGACCGGTCCCGTGCTGGCGTTCAGCTTCTCGGCGATGATCTCGCCCAGCCGGCGGTTCTCATCGACATCCGTTCGCACCAGCGTGACGTTCGGGTTGTGCGGGTAGCTGCGTCGGGCGGCGAGCCGCGCCGGCACTGTGTCCGGCGCCCAGAAGTTGGCCATGTCGAGGCAGCCCGGCACGACGATGGCGGGTGTGCCCGTGCTCGCGGCGGCCCCCAGGCGGTGCGGCCAGCCCCGCCTGCACCAGGCTCTCGAGCGTCCGCCCGCCCGTGCCGGTGCAATGGAAGACGAGCACCTCGTAGCCCGCCGCCTCGAGCACGGCCTTTGCCGTCTCCACGGCGGGGGTGGTGTTCCCGAACATGGACGCGGCAATCAGGGGCCGGTCCGCGGCGGCAGGGACGGCCGTCTCGACCATCCCACCGATGGCCCCCGCCGCCCGCGCAAGGACTCCGCGGCTGATGCGGTTGATGCCCGACACGTCGACGATGGAGGGCACCATGACGATGTCGGAGACGCCGACGTAGCCCGACACGTCGGTGCCGGCGACCGTCGAGACCATCACCTTGGGCACCCCTAGCGGAAGCTCCCGCATGGCGGCACAGGCCACCGAGGTGCCGCCGGTGCCGCCGAGCGCCAGGACACCATCGAACGCGCCCTCCGCGTGGAGCCGGGGCAGGAGCGCGGCGGCGCCCCGGCTCATCGCCGCAACGGCTTCTCCCCGATCGCGCGCCGCGGCAAGCGCGTCGGCGTCGGCGCCGGCCTCGGCGGCCACGCGGTCGCGCGTGATGTCCGGTGCCAGCAAGGGCGGGTCCAGCACCCCGACATCGATCACCAGCGTCTGGTGCCCGCGCTCCTCGAGGATGCCTTGCACGAACCGGTACTCGGCGCCTTTGGTGTCCATGGCGCCCAGCAGAGCGACGATCTTGCCCATGTCGTTCCCCTCAGCCCAGCGTCAGTCGTGTGAAGGCCTCGGTCTGCTGCCGGATGGCGCGCTCGGTCGGCAGCCGCTCCATCGAGCTCGCGCCGTAGAACCCGTCAATGCCCCGGCAGTGCTTCAGCATGAAGGCCGCGTCGTCCGGCTCCGCAATCGGTCCGCCATGACAGAGCACGAGGATGCCCGGCTTGGTCGCGCGTGCGGCGGCGGCGATCGCGTCGATCAAGGGCACGCACTCTTCGAGCGTGCGCGCGGTGTGGGCGCCGATGCTGCCCGCTGTGGTCAGCCCCATGTGCGCGACGACGATGTCGGCCCCGGCCCCGGCCATGGCGACCGCGTCGTCGGTGTCGAACACGTAGGGCGTGGTCAGGAGGTCAAGGTCGTGGGCCAGGGCGATCATGGTGACCTCCTTGCCGTAGCCCATGTTGGTCTCTTCCAGGTTCGCCCGGAAGGTCCCGTCGATCAAGCCCACGGTCGGGAAGTTCTGCACGCCGGCGAACCCCGCCGCCTTCACCTGTCCCAGGAACCGATCCATCAGGCGCATCGGATCGGTGCCGCAGACCCCCGCCAGCACCGGCGTCTTCCTGACCACCGGCAGCACCTCGTTGGCCATCTCCATGACGATGGCATTGGCGTCGCCGAAGGGCATCAGACCGGCCAGCGACCCGTGGCCAGCCATACGGAACCGCCCCGAGTTGTAGATCACGATCAGGTCGATCCCGCCCGCCTCCTCGAACTTGGCGCTGATCCCCGTTCCCGCGCCGCCACCGATGATGGGGTGTCCCCCGGCGATCTTCGCGCGGAAGCGCGCGAGGATCTCGGCACGCGTCTCAGCCATGGGTCCTTGCCTCCTCGATCCTCAGCTTCCCAGCAGCCAGCGGACTGCCTGAGCGGTGATCCGCCGGTACGCGGGATGCCCGATGGCCCGGTCGTCGTGCCCCAGCGCCAGCACCACGATCCGGCCTTCACCGTACGGCTTGGTGTAGAGCAGCGGCGCGCGCGGGTGGGCCTGCAGCCACTCCGCCTGGTTCCCGGGGTCGGCGATCTCCGGGCCGGCGAACCAGGCCAACAGGTCCAGGTCACCGCGCGGCTCGACTTGGTAGGCCTCGTCCTCGATGTCGAAGTCGGCCACGCCCTCCGTGATCGCGTGGGGCGCGTCCGCGACATGCACCGTGAAGGTCTGGAACGGGGGATGGCTCTTGAACTCGCCGCCCAGGAAGCCCGGGTCGACCTGCTCGTGCGTCGTGCCCCAGATGGCGGTGTGGAGGGCGAGGAGCGGCTTGCCGCGGGACACGCTGTTGAGCAGCGGCCGATACGCCTCGGCGGCACCCTCACCGACCAGCTCCCACAGCACGATCAGGTCGGCGCGCGCCAAGGCCGCCGGGGTGACGTCCGCCGCCGAGCGCGCGGCCGCAACATCGAGCGCCGACTCTGCCAGCAAGGCGGTCAACAGCTCGATGGTCACCTTCGGGTGGTAGGGATCCTGGCCCGTCTGGGCGGAGATCAGCAGCGCCTGGTGTGTGGACATGCGTTCCATCCGTTCCTTGAGCGTGGCAGGAGCTCCGTGCCAACGCGCCATTGTAGCGGCGCTCGGCCTGCGCGCCGACCTGGAGCGGTGGGAGGAGGACGATGTCTGTCGTAGGGGCGGACCTCCGTGTCCGCCCGGTGCCCGCTAGGGCACGCTCTGAGGTCGCCACTGGTGCGCGTCGGCCTGCGGCCGATCGAGCGGACATGGAGGTCCGCCCCTACGCGGGACACCGTCTCCCGCAGCCTGCTCAGTACCTGCTGGCCGTGATCTGCAGGGAGTTGCCGCCGCCGCCGTCCAGGGTCCGGCCAGCCGGCGAGTGCATCCTCACCGCCACGCGGTCCGCCTCCATCAGTTCCGGAATGGTGTACTCGATCTCCGCCCCAAGACCGGCGACCTTCCGGTAGAACAGGGGAGTCCCGTTCCGCAGGATCTCCACCAGGCTTACGTCGGTAGGCTTCCCCGTCGCCACGGCCATCGCGGCCCTGACGGTCACGTTCACCAGTCCGCCGTAAGGACACGTGAACACCCCGGTGGACGGGTCGTAGCAAGCCTCGAAGTCCGCGCCGTCGGGCAGGCGGTCGAACTCCACGAACTTGACCACGTCCCCGCCCGGGTGGATGGTCTGGGCCGCCTTCCGGACGTGCAGGATCATCCGGTCCGTGAACTTCTGCGTGCCGCCGCGCACCGCGTTGAGGCCCTTGGGCGAGGCGTCGAAAAACGAGCGCGTGTCGATGTTCACGGTGGCCTCCCGGTTGCCGATCACCGCGATCACCGACTTGCGGCCGGCCCGGTAGAAACCGCAGTTCTGGATCAGTACGCCTCCGAGGAACAACGGATCGGTGGTGACCACGGGGTTGTCGGAGCTGAGGTAGCCGTTGCAGCCGAGCATGCTGAGGCTGTTGGACCGGCCCGCGGAGACGATGCCGCGCGGGTTGGTGGCGGCGAAGAAGTTGCCGCCCTCGACGTGGGCGCTGTTGACGAAGACCTTGCCGTACTCGCTGAAGTACTCCTTGTTCGTGGTGGCGATGGGTTGGACATCGATCAGCGGGATCGTGTTGAAGTTGGCGATGGCGCCGCTGTCGATGTAGATCAGCGCCCCGATGGCGCGAATGGCGGTGCAGTCGGCCGCTTCCCAGGCGGCTTTCCTGGGGTCGCCGTCGCGCAAGGACCACGGGAAGGAGTAGAGCAGCGCGCCCGTGAACTTGACGATGGTGTTGGCGCCGACGGCCTCCACCGCGCGCAGGCAGTGGGCGGTGGAGCCGCCGATGATCTCGATCTCGCTGTCGCCCCGCTCGGCGTCGCCGGGGATCCCGCTGGTCGCCCACTTCGGATCGCCGATCAGCCACCCCAGCGGGCAGCGCCACATGTTGACGTTGTGGGCGGTGAAGTGCCGCGCGTTGACGTTGATCGCGCACCCATAGCCCAGGTTGTAGTCCAGGTCGATGAACAGGTTGCCCGTGATGGTGCTGGAATGGGCGCCGGGCGCGAACCGGAGCAGGTAGTCGGACGGGCCGGGCCGCGCCACCAGCCAAGCGTTCTCGGACTCGATGGTGAAACCGAACCGGTTGACCAGGAGGCTGGTGACGGCGTACCTGCCGCCGAGGATCAGCCGGCTGCCGGCGCGGTCGCCGACGGAGTCGATGGCCCGCTGCACCGCTGCGGTGTCGTCGGTGGCCCCCAGCCCGCCGGCGCCGAACCACTCCGGGCAGGGGTCCTTCAGTCCGGTCACCGTGCCGGCCGGGGAGAAGATGGCGTAGCGGCCCGCGGAAAGGGTGCCCTCCACCAGCAGCGGGTCGGCGCCCAGCGAGACCAGTCCCCCGCGGGGGACGACGAGCTCGACGTTGGCCGGGATCGTGGGCGCCTCGCAGACCAGCGTGGCGTTGACCACCAGCGTGGCCGGCTCGTCGCCGATGGCCGCGAGCGCTGCCCTGAGCGAGCCGCCGTAGGCCCCGGCGACGAAGGTCCTGTCGCCGAGCTCGGCGAGCGTGCGCGGCGGCGTGCCCGCGCCCTGCGCTCCGGCGAACTCAGCCACGGCGGCCACCACCACGCTGATCCAGAGGGCGAACCGAGCCGTCGGGTGGTGCGAGCCCTTCGATGTCATCGCTCCTCCGTGCGCGGATCACGCCGTCGACCCGAAGCGCAGCCCCCAGCCATCGGCCAGCGCCTTGCCCTGCTCCTCCAGCGCCGCCATTTCGACTGCCGAGTAGGGCTCGAGCTCGCGGATCAGCGCCACATTGCGCCGGACCTGCTCCACCGTGTGCATCCCCACCACCGCCGAAGCCAGGCCGGGCAGCGAGAGGGCGTAGCGCAGCGCCGCGGTGACTCGCTCGTCGCCGCACTGCGGCCCGGGGTTGGGGCCGTAGTAGCGGGAGAAGTCGCTGCCCAGCTCGCCGCCCAGCACCTTCATGGCGATGGCCGCCACGCCGTGCTCGCGGCAGGCGGGCAGCACCTTCTCCTCGAACCTGTAGGTGTGCCGGTCGACGAAGTTCATGACCATCATGACCACGTCCAGCCGGCCCGACTCCACTGCCCGGCGGAGCTGGCTCGGGCCGCAGTGCGAGGTGGCGCCGACGAACCGGATTCGCCCCAGCAGCTTCATCGACTCCAGGTATTCCATCGACCCGCCCGGCCCCATCGCCCGGTCGTAGTTCATACTGCCCAGGTCGTGGAGGTAGACGATGTCGATGTGGTCGGTCTGCAGCCGCCGCAGCGACTCCTCAAACGACTGTCGGGCCTCGTCGTGGCTCTCGGCGCGGACCTTGGTGGTGATCAGGACGCTGTCGCGCCGGCCGCGAATGGCCTGGCCCAGGGCCTGCTCGGCCTTCTCGTAGCCGCGCGCGCTGTCGAGGAGGCCGATGCCCTGCTCGATGGCCTCGCGGTAGACCGCCTCGGCGTCGCGCAGGGAGACCTGGCTGCTTTGCCCGGCGCAGGCGGTGCCGAGCCCGAGGACCGTAACTTCGGCGCCGGTCCTGCCCAGCTCGCGCCGGGGCAGCACGTCGTCGCCGGCCGCGGCGCGGCGGCCGAGCAGCCCGCCCGCCAAGAGCCCCGCCGCCGCCAGGAACCCGCGCCGCGACACGCCGCGCTCATCGTCGGGCATGCTTGCCTCCCGCACGGGCACATTATGCTCTGCGCGCCGGCAGGAGGGCAACCGGGCGGGTGCGGGCGGTGAGAGGTGGCCGCCGGAGGAGGTGCCGTGCGGCGGCGGCACAAGACGCGGGCGCACCGTGCGGAACGAGGAGTCATTGTCGTGAAGAAAGCCATGATCGTGGGGCTGCCGGACGCCGGAAACCTGCGGCCGCTGCGCGACGCCGGGTTCGACGGAGTGGAGGCCGGGATCGCCGGCGTGGCTGAGGCGGCGCGGGCGCGGGAGGCCGCCGAATCGCTCGGGATGCGGATCCATAGCGTGCTGCGCGGCTGGGCCGAGTTCAACCACGCCGACCGGGCGATTGCCGAGGACTCGCTGGTGGTGACCGCCGACGCCCTGTGCGCGGCGCAGGCCTACGGCGCCGACGCCGTGCTGCTGGTGCCCTGCCGCATCGGCGGGATGGCGATGCCGGAGCCGTGGGAGCTGGACATCGCGTTCGACGCGGCGAGCGGGCACCTGATCCGCGTGGCCGCCGGCGACAATGCGCCCTACGCGGACTACATCGCCGCCCACGACCGCGCCTGGGACACCTCGTTCGAGGCCATCCAGCGGCTGATCCCGGTGGCCGAGGAGACCGGGGTGGTGATCGCCGTGGAGAACGTGTGGAACAACCTCTGGTCTGACCCGGCGCACTTCGCGGCGTTCGTCGATGCGTTCGCGAGCCCGTGGGTGCAGGCCTACTTCGACCTGGGCAACCACGTCAAGTACGGCCCCACGCCGGACTGGGTGCGGGTGCTCGGCAGCCGGTTGGTAAAGGTCCACGTCAAGGACTTCCGTCTCGCGCCGGATGGGCACGGTGGTGAGTTCGTCAACATCCGCGACGGCAGCGTCGACTGGCCGGAGACCCGCCGCGCCCTGGCCGAGGCGGGCTACGACGGCTGGATGACCATCGAGGGCGGCGACCTGTCGCTGGAGGAGCACAGCCGGCGACTGGACGACATCATCGCGGGGAGGTAGGGCAGTGCCGAGCAGCCCGACTCCGGCCCCCTCTCCCGGCGGGAGAGGGCTGGGGTGAGGCTCCGACGAAGCTCGCCGATGCGCCTCGCAGAGCCCTCACCCCGTCCCTCTCCCGGCGGGAGAGGGGGCCGGACCCGGAGCGACCGGCGTGGCGAGACACACCTGAGGTACCAACTTATGAGCCCGGCAGGTCTCGGCCGACGGCCGGGGCGTGACCGTCGCCACGCAGACACTCCGCGCGGCTTTCCACGACGGCACGCTGGTCTCGCTGGAGAACCGCACCGGCGGCGACAGCCTGTTCGCGGCGCGACCGCAACCGTCGGCCCTGGCGGCCTCCCTGCGCGACGCACAGGGCTTCAACTCCGCCGGCGCCACCACGCAGGTGACGTGTACCCGTCAGGCTGACGGCGCCCGCATCACGCTGCGCGGACTGGCGGGCGATCCGTCGGCCCGGATCACCCTCGATCTTGGCGTGGAGGCCGATGGCACGCTGACCGTGCGGGAGTCCGCGGAGCGGGACGCGCCGCGCCTGCTCTCGGCCCACTGGGGCCTGGCCGGCATCGACGCCGCGCGGACCCGGATCGTGGTGCCGGCGAACGGCGGGCAGATCGTGGATGGGCTGAAGGGTCCCGGCACGCTCGCGCTGAGCTGGCCCGGGAGCTGGCAGGCGGCGCTGATCGTGCTGCAGGGGGCGAAAGGCGGCTTCGCGGTCTGGGCGGAGGACCCGGAGGCGCAGTTCAAGAGCGTCGACGTGCGCCGCTATGGGCGTGAGCTCGCGCTCAACTTCGGGTCCGAGACCCGCGAGCCCTACGAGACCGCCCGCGGTTTGACAGGCCCGGTCTGGCGCGTGCAAACCTACCGCGGCGACTGGAAGGTGCCGGCGCTGGACTATCGCCGGCGGATGGCCCGCGCGCTCGAGCTGAAAGCGATCGCGCAGCGCGCCCCGGCCTGGATCCGGGACATCCGGCTCGTCGTCCGCGTGTCGAACGACGTCAAGGTGGACGACCTGCGGGGTCTCGCCGCGCAGGTGGACCCGCGCCAGACGCTGTTCTACGTCCCGGGCTGGCGGAAGCTGCCCTACGACCACCTCTACCCAGACTACACGCCGCGCGAGGGGTTCGCCGAGTGGTGCCGCGCCGCGCAGACCCTCGGCTTCCGCGTGATGGTCCACGGCAATCTGGTGGGCATCGGGCCGACTCACCCGGAGCTGGCCGGGGTGGAGCGCTACCTGCAGACCGACCGAGTGAGCGGGAACAGGGTGGGGTGGTACCTGGACCGGCCGGACGACCCCGGCCGCATCTTCTGCCTGAACCCCGCCGCGGCGGAGGTGCGCCGGTTCCTCATCGACCACTTCCGCCGCGCTTGGGAGGCAGTGCACTTCGACGCCCTGCACCTCGACTTCCCGGTGATCGTCTCCACACACGAGGGCGACGTGGAAGGGATGACCTGCGCACGGGGCGCGGAGGTCTACCTGCGCGAGCTGCAGGCCGCCCTGCCCGGTGTTGCGCTGGGCACCGAGGGCCTCAACGAGACGCTCCTGAGCTGCTCCTTCGCCCAGGCGGGCGAGCCGTTCTGGGTCAACCCGACCTCCGGCGAGGCGCTCCACCCCATC
Source organism: Armatimonadota bacterium (assembly GCA_016183835.1). Lineage (GTDB taxonomy): Bacteria > Armatimonadota > UBA10988 > UBA10988 > UBA10988 > JACPDV01. The sequence goes on along the minus strand of JACPDV010000223.1, from coordinate 5,378 downwards.
CGCAGTCTCCTCTTCGCCCCGTACTGCGGGATCTATGGCCACCTCGGGATGCCGTCTCAGGAGACGTCGTTTCCGGCCTTCCTGACGCACCACGACTTCTTCGACCGGATGGGCGGCTGGCCAACGCTGAGCCTGGACGGACCCCTCAACCCCCTCGCCAGCGGCACCGACTTCGTGCTGCGCGAGGCCCGCTACTTCCAGCGCAATGCCCTCGTGCCCGCGCCGGAAGAGGTCGGCTACCCGGCGGAGCTGTGCGCCTGGCGTGGCCGCGATGGGGCGATCAGCGCCGTCTTCGACACCCCGCCGGGGCGGCGGCTGGCCCCCCGCGCGGCGCCCGACAAGCCCGCATGGGCCCTGGTTGGCAAGACCAACACCTACGACGGGCCCGGTTCGGTCACGGACTGGCGGGCCTTCGACGGACGGCACCTGTTCGGCCTCGACCCCGAGCGTCGCTACTCCATCAGCCCCCAGCACCCCGACCCGCAGGTCCTCCACCTGGTCTCCGCCAGCCAGCCGATCATCCTGCAGGAGGTCCGCGACAACCCCCGGCGCGCGCTCTTCCGGCTGGCCGGACAGACCGCCGTGGTGGCCGACCTGGTGGAGACCGCGGCGTCGGCGGGCACCGGCATTCTGGTCGACGGCCGCCCGGAGTCGCTCAGCGCCGGAGCTCAGTTCTCCGCCGTGCCGGGCGCCAGCGGCGGCGAGGCGTTGCCCGCCATCGCCGCGCACCCGCCCTACCAGGGGACGACGGCCGGCGGGCTCACCTACGGCGAATACCTGGTCGCCGTGCCCGCCAAGGGCCGGACGTTGCTGCGCTTCGCGCTCGGGCTGGGCGACCTCACCGACCCACAGCAGGCCGCCGCCGATCAGCAGAAGCCGCTGAGCGACGGCGTGACGTTCGTGGTCTCCGTCGACGGCAAGGAGCTGTTCGGCGAGCACTGGCTGCGCGGCAAGTGGGCCCGGCGCGAGGTGGACCTGTCCGCCTACCGGGGCAAGCCCGTGGTGCTCCGCCTGGCCACCGGCCCCGGGCCGGACAAGCAGGTCTCTTGGGACTGGGCGCTGTGGGGCCAGCCGCGCGTGGTGAACCTCGGCGACGTCGCGGGCCGGCCCACCCGGGTACGCGTGTTCAGCCCCCTCGCCGGCGGCCAGGCCTGCTTCGGTGACCCGGACCAGCCCGGCCGGGTCGTCGCCACCCACCCGGCGGAGCACGGCGGCATGCTGGTGGACGTCGATCTCCCCCGGCCGCAGCCCTTCGGACTGCTCTACGCCCCGGCCCCGGTGGCCGCCGGCGCGGACCTCGCGGAGCTGCCGTTCATCACAGGCAGCACCTCCGGGGGCCTGCTCCGCGAAGGGTCCATCTTCGGCAGCGGGACGGTGGGCACGGCCGACGTGGACGGCCGCCAGGCGCGCGTCATCAGTGGGCACCCGCCGGACACGGGCCGCACGGCGCTCGACTGGTGCCTGCAGCTGCCGGCGGAGCCGTTGCGACTCGGGTTCCAGGCCCAGGTGCGGCCGGGCGGCGGAGCCGTGGTGTTTGAGGTGCAGGTCAACGGCCAGCCGGTCTGGGGGCTGCCGATGCCCCACCCGGACGGCTGGAAGCAAGGCATGGTCGACCTGCGGCCGTGGGCCGGCCGCCCAGTGGTGATCAGCCTGGTCACCGACAGCTCCGGCTCCAACCTCTGCGACTGGGCGGTGTGGGGCGACGTGCGGCTTTCGTCTGCGCCCTGAGGGGCAGCCCGGATCGGTGTTGACCGTAGGGGCAACCCTTGTGGTTGCCCGCTTCCACCGCCGAGCCGCGCCGCGGACGGGCTACCACAAGGGTCGCCCCTACATCATTCCCGTGTGGCATCCACCGGCCCGACGACCGCCGAGGTCCAGGCACGGCGCCGGCGAACTCTCGCGGCCGGAGCCCGCCATGCCCTTTGTCGCCCTCGCGGCCCTGCTCGCCGTCGCCCCGCCCTGGTGGGACGACTACCCCACCACCATCCAGGGCAGTGACTCCGCCGCCGTGGCCGCCGTGGGGGCCGACAGCGCGCTCTGCGGGCTCGCCGACGATCCGGGCTGGGGCATCCACGGCGACCGAACCCGCTCCCTCTGGCTCACGCCGCTCGTCCAGCCGCTTCGCGACAAGGGCGTCAAGCTCCTCACCTGGGTCGAGACCTTCGGCACCATCGAGGCCTATGTCGCCAGCTTCACCCGCCTGCCCGACGGCCGGCTGCGCGGCTTCGACAACGACCCGGCCACGCCGCGCCCCATCCACAACCACTGGTCGTGGCACGTCTGGAAGCCCACTCCAGGCGAGGAGGTCCACTGGCTCGGCCCCGTCGCCTACTACGACGACGAGCCCTGGGTCCGGCCCTGGACCCGCACCCACCCGCGCTACGGCGCGCCGCCCTTCACTTACCCCGATGGCCGCGCCGCCACCGGCTACGCCGATCCCGCCGACCCTGGCACCGCCCGCCTGTTCGACGCCGGCGGCTCCAAGAGCATCCTCGGCCGGCCCACCCTCGACTACGAGTTCAACGCCAAAGTCAACCAGCTCGACCCGCGGACGGGCAAGCCCGCCGGCCCCACCGACCACCTGATCCCCATCGCCGGACCCGATGGCACGCGCTACAGCAGCCTCGTCGGCGTGGGCAAGGACTACGCCTGCCCGCACTGGATCGAGTACGCCGCCGCCTCCGCCCGCTACCTCGCCGACTGCGGCGTGGACGGTCTGTGGGCCGACAACTTCTCCGCCTGGGACGGATTCGGCAACCCGCCGATCCGGGTGGCCTTCGGCGAGTGGTCGGTGGCCCGCTTCCGCGAGCACCTACGCCGCCACTTCGCGCCGGCGCAGCTCACTGCGATGGGCGTCGAGGACCCCGCCACGTTCGATATCCGCGAGTACCTCCGGCGGGTGCTGCGCGAGCGGTTCGGCGGCGTGGACACCGACCTCAGCCACGCCGCCTGGCGCGATCCGCGTTGGCTCGACGACCCGCTGTGGCGCGAGTTCCTGGTCTTCAAGCGCGACTCAGGCCGGGCGGCGCTGCGCGCGTTCCACGACGCTTACCACAAAGCGGCCCGCGAGAAGGGGATCCGCGACTTCATGATCCAGGGCAACGACATCCCCATCTACTCGCTCGGCTTCCCGCGGCCCGAGTGCCTGGAGATGGTCAGCACGGAGTTCTCGCCCGGCTGGAACCTGTTCACCGGCCCGCGCGGCCAGGGCCTGCCGCCGCATGGGCGCATCGGGGCCGTCATCAAGGCCGCCCGGGTCCATGCGAAGAGCCGCTTCGTCCACGTCTGGTACTACCTGCAAGGGCCGTACGAGAAGTACCGCGGCAACCCGGCGGTGGGTCGGCTGATCGCCTACGAGCTGCTGGCGCAGCACGCCTTCATCCAGGCGTACCCCAGCAACCCGGACGTTGCCGGGACGAACGTGAGCCATGCCGAGGTGTTCCGCTTCGCCCACGCGGCGAAAGCGACCTGGGGCGACCGGCAGCCCTACGCGCGGATCGGCCTGCTCTACTCGCCCGACACGCGGCTGGCGAGCATCACGCCCGGCGGGATGGCCGACTTCGCCGCGCAGCCCCACCACTTCGACCTGCTCGGCTGGGGCACGCTGCTCAGCGAGCTGCACGCGCAGTACACCGTGGTGCCCGAGTGGAAGCTCGACCGCGCGACGCTGGGCGGGCTGGACGTGCTGATCGTGCCCTCGGTGGAGGTGCTGGACGACCGGGCGGTGGCGCAGGTGGTGCGGCCGTGGGTGCGGGCGGGCGGGCGGCTGGTGCTGAGCGGCAAGGTGGGTCTGCGCGACCCGCGGCGGAGCTTCGCGCGTTACGCCGGCACGGACCCGGCGCTGGCAGCGCTGGTGGCGGAGGGCAAGGTCCTGCGGCTGCCGGCAATCGGCTTCGACTACTACCAGACGGAGCCGGCGAAGCGCGACCCGAGCACCATCGAGCCGGCGGTGCGCGAGCTGGTGCGGGGCCCGGGGCTGGTGACGGGCGATCTGCCGCGCGAGGTGGAGGCGAGCGTGTTCACTTCGCCGTCGCGGGCGATGGTGTGCGTGGACCTGGCGAACCTGGACATGGACGTGGACCGCGACGCGGTGCCGCAGGCGCACACGGTGACGTTGCGCCTCCGCCTGCCGGGTCGCCCGGCGGGGAAGCTGGGCGCGCGGGTGCTGGCGCCGGACGCGGAGCCAGCGGCGGTGCCGGTGCGGGTCGAGAACGGCGAGCTGGTGGTCGGGCCGGTGGAGGTGCGGTGGTATGCGTCGGTGGGGGTGGCGGGGTGGCGCGTCCGTTGGCGCAGGATCCCGTCGCAGCCCCTCCAAACGCCTGTTACTCGGCGCCGGCCTGCGCCGCGCATGGGGGACGGCACCGTGTGCTATTCACCTGCCTGTCCGTGTGCAGCTCGGCGGGCGCGGCGAGCCCCGGTGAGTTGTCGGTCTGGCTGCACGGCAGTCGTCCCGCGCCGCGATGGCCGGCGCGCCGGCCGGGCGGAGTGCCGAAGGGCGGTGCGTGGCGCCGGAGGCCGGCCCGAGCGCCCAATCCGGCGTACTCCGCCATCGACGGCGGTCGGTTGGCGAACCCGGTCGGCGGCGATCCAGCATTCAGCGAAGACTCGCAGTGCATCGTCATCAACCAACGCGGCCGTCCCAACCGATTCTCCTGCGACAGGTTGCACACTTGCGAGAAGCAGCGCCAACTCAGGGGCCAGTACCTGACGTTCAGTGCGGATGGGCCATGGCGGGGTTCGTGGACGAGGGCGGCAGGGCCCGGTGCCGCGCCCGGCGGGACTGGAAGGAGCCGCTCGAGTGGCCGGGATAGCGCGGCGCGGCCTCGCCGGATGGGCGCTACGCGCTGGTGGTGTCGTGGGTGGAGCCGCCGGCGGTGGCGGCGTGCCCGGCCTTCGCGGCGCGGCTGGCCGCAGCGACGGCGGCGGGAGCTTGCGGTTGCTGCCGGCGGGGTGGCTGTGCAGGACGCATCGCGCAACCGGTGGCGCTGGCCTTGCATGGCTGCCGTGGTGCCAAGGCCGGGCGCCTAGCCCCAACGAGGGCAGGGGCGCATCGATCGGCCCGGGCACACTACTTCGCGCCGCCGCCCTCCTGCGCCTGACTGTGCCGGTTGAGCTCCGCGAGGGCGGCGGCGGCCCTCGCCCGCTCCTCGCCACCGCTCGGGGGTACCCAAACCTGTGTAGGTCCGCTCCCCACATGGCGTGAGACAGATGCCCAGCCGCCGCCGTCTCTTTCCGGAAGCCGCGCAACGAGGGCTGCGATCGGTGGTATGGCTTGTGGGTCACCGAGCTTTGCTAGTGCCTCGGCAGCGGCCAAGGCAGTACCTGTCCAGTCCGAGAGCAGTAGAATGAGGGGTTCGACGGCACGCCGGTCGCCGATC
>JACPDV010000222.1:3435-12733 GCA_016183835.1 Armatimonadota bacterium | reverse complement strand
TGGCGCACGAAGGGGTGATCTACCTGGCCTACTACATCTCCCACGTGGGCGATGTGACGCGCGGAAGCAAGACAGCCTCGCTGAAGGTCCACCAGGTGTTCGACTACCCCGGCTTCGCCGCGCACTGGCTGAGCCTCGGCAAGCGGGAGCGGCCCACCGCCGACGGGGCTCGGATGGCGCGGTTCGGGGCGAAGTACCCGCCGCCGCTGACCAGCTTCGCCCGCGAGCAGGCGCGGCTGTACTGACCCCAAAACGGAAGAGGCGCCCCGGAGGGCGCCTCCTCGAAACGGTTGCCGGCCTACTGTCAGACGCGGACGTTGCGGCGGGAGTAGTACTCGATCACCAGCCGCTCGTTGACGTTGATGGGGATGTCCTCGCGCAGCGGCTCAGTGATCAGCTCGCCTTCGCGCTGCGCCGGGCTGAGCGCCAGATAGGGCGGGAGCACGTTGCCGCGCATCTCCATCGCATCCAGGATCACGCGCAGGGAGCGGCTCTTCTCGCGCACGCCCACGTGGTCGCCCACCTGCACCTGAGCGCTGCAGATGTCGCACTTGCGGCCGTTGATCTCGATGTGCCCGTGGTTGACGAGCTGCCGCGCGGCGCGCATGCTGGTGGCGAAGCCGAGCCGGTAGACCACGGCGTCGAGGCGGGTCTCGAGCAGTCGGATCAGGTTGTGGCCGGCCACGCCGGTCAGCTTCTGCGAGCGGGCAACGTAGCGCCTGAACTGCTTCTCGAGCACGCCGTAGTAGTAGCGCAGCTTCTGCTTTTCGATCAACTGCCGCGCGTGCTCGCTCTGCTTGCCGCCGCGGGCCTTGGCGCCGCCGTGCTGCCCCGGCGGGTTTTCCTCTCGGCCGAGGCGGACCCACGGCGGGGCGCTCTCGGGACCGAGCCGCCGCCAGATTCGGCGCTCCGGACCAGTATAACGAGCCAAACCTGCTCTCCCTTGCATTCCACGGGGGACAAGGCATTATCCTAACAGGAGACGCCCCGCGCGTCAATACCGGGGCCGTACCCGATGCCCGTCCGCCGCGCTCGCCAGGAGGTTCCCATGCGCCGTCGTGCCATCGTCTTCGCCGCTCTGTTGGCCTCGTCCGCTTTGGCCGCACCCGCGCCCCACGCGGTGGCGTATGCCGACGCCCTGTTGGGCGCCCTGCGCCACGCCGATGCCGGCGTAGGCGCGCTGGTCGCGCCCGCCGAACAGGCCGCCACGCGGCTGATCCGCGGCGGCAAGATGATCATCGGCGGGCCGATGAAGGGCTTCGACGTGGAGGGCAACTACCGCGCCGGCGGCCTGTGCCTGCTCGGCTACTACAAGCCCGATTCGCCGCTCAAGGCCGACGACGTGGTGCTCTACGGCTACCTCGGCGCCGCCACGGCAGACGAGGCGAAGGAGATCGCCACCGCGCGGCAGGCCGGTGCGTACGTGGTCGCTTTCGGCTCCACCGCCGGCGCGGAGCTGGGCGCCGACGCGCACTTCGGCCCGCGGCTGGCGGGCAGCGGCGAGACGCTCACGCTGCCGGACGGCCGCCGCGCCGCGCCGCTGGACGGCGCGATCAACGTCGCCAATCTGTGGGCCTTCACCGCCGAGTTCATCAGTGCCTGCACCCGCCAGGGCAAGATGCCCACCCTCCTGCAGAGCGTGATGACCGCCGGCTCCCGCGAGCGCAACGCGCGCGTCCACCCGCACGCCTTCCACGACGACCTGACGGTGCCGCCGATCGCGCCGAAGCGGCTGGGGCACGCCTACTACACGGCTCAGATCGGCCACATGGAGTTCGTCAGCCGGCCCGACCAGGCGCGGGTGCTCGATCGCGCGGTGGACATGGCGCTGGCGGCGAAGCGCGGCGGGCATCGGCTGGTGGTGTGGATGTTCGGGCATTACCCACCGTCGGTGCCGGGCACGCCGGGCGATCCGGGGTTGTGGGATGCGTTCGAGGGCAGCGTGACGCCGGCGACGGTGAAGGCGGCGCTGAAGCCGGGCGACGTGTTCCTGCACATCGGCTACACGGCGATGGAGGCGGACATCTTCAAGGCGGCGCGGGAGGCGGGGGCGAAGACGATCGCGGTGGTAGCCGGCGTGCCGGGTGGCGGGCCTCCCCCGCAGGTGGATTCCGCAGACCTGCGCCTCGATCCGGGCTGGGTGCTGGGCGATGCGGACGTGACCGTGCCGGGCTACGACATCAAGGTGCTGCCGCCGAGCGGGATAATCCAGACGGCCGTGTTCTGGATGATCGAAGCGGAGACCGCGGCGCGGCTGGCGGGGGTGGCGGCGCCGCGGGCGGCGGGAGCGCCGTGGCGGGGGTGAGGTGGGACGTCAGGCGATGGGCACGACCAACCCGGTAGGGGCGCATGGCGTGCGCCCGTCCGCGTCTGGCCCGGCAACCGATGCCCACGTCCACCCGCACGTGTCCTCCGCCCGGCAACCTGCCGCCACCGCACCCCGCCCACGGCCGCGGCCACGCCGGTGGCGTGGCCCTACGGCACCCCTGGGGGGCCTCCGCTCCGGCGCTGACCGGCCGACTCGGACCGTCGTGCATCGCCGCTCATGCGCCGCAGCCCTCTACCCAATCAAGGGAAATAGTGAAATAGAGTAAATGTTAAGGAGCCTCGGCGCAGCGGAAGCCGATGGTGTAGTTGCGGCTGCCGGGCGTGTCGACGGCCCGGTACGCCGCCCGCAGGTAGGCCGTGTCGAAGGTCCACGAGCCACCCCGCAGGACATGAAATGTTCCTTGCGTTTTGTTACAAGGATCCCGCGCCGGCATCGTCGCATACCAGTCCGCGTCGTAGCAGTCAAGGCACCACTGCCACACGTTCCCCGCCATGTCGAACAGGCCATAGCCGTTCGGCGCGTAGGAGTCAACCGGCTTTTTTCCTTGCCGACTGCGGTTGGCCTTGGCGGGGTTCCAGTCGTTCCCCCACGGATAAACCATTCCTTCCAGCCCGCCCCGCGCCGCCTTCTCCCACTGCGCCTCGGTCGGCAGGTTCCCGCCCGCCCACTTCGCGTAGGCGTCCGCGTCCTCCCAGGAAACGTTCACCACCGGGTGGGTGTCGTCCGGGTTGTAGCTCGCCATCGGCTTGCCTGCCGACCCGCAGAACCGCTTGTACTGCGCCACCTTCACGTCGTGTACGTCCATCCAGAAGGCGCTCACGTACACCCGCCTCTGCGGGTGCTCGTTAGCGATCCCCTGTCCCTCCGGGCTGCCCATCAGGAACTCGCCCGCGGGGATCAGCGCCTGGGGCATCCGGTCCTTGGCCCGGATGCGGTACTGCATTCGGGGCATCCGGGTCGACCATTTGGCCAGGTCCGCGGGCCAATCAGCCGGAAGCCAATTCGCCATGTCTCACCTCGCCTCTTCTGTGACTTAGCCGCTCATCGCTACGATCCTGCCGCTCGCTCGGTTGCGGGATTCGAGGGCGAATCGCCACCCCGTTGACACCGCCCCGCCCCCGCCTTACCCTCCCTCTAGGCCGCCTGCCGGAGCCGCCATGTCCACCCCGCTCACCCTCCGCGTCCACGAGGTCGGGCAGTCTGTCCGCAACGTCCGCACCCGCCTGCCCTTCCGCTACGGCAAAGCCACGCTCACCCGCGTGCCTGTCCTCCACCTCCGCACCATCGTTGAAGACTCCACCGGCCGCCGCGCGGAGGGCTGGTCCGCCGACTGCCTGCCGCCCGGCTGGTTCGATAAGCGGCCCGGCCGCACGTTCCGCGACGACATCACTTCGCTCCGCGGCGTGGTAGACGATGCGGCAGAAGTCTACCTTCAGCACACCCCTGACACCGCCTTCGCCCTGTGGTACGCCGCGTACCTGGAGACCCGCCAGCGCGGTCTCACACGGGGCGAGAACGGCCTGACCTGCGGCTTCGGCCCGGCGCTGGTGGAGCGGAGCGTGATGGACGCCGCGGGCAAGCTCGCCGGCACGCCGGTGTACCGCACCGTCCGCGACGGGCTGCTCGGCCTGGACCTGAGCGCGCTCCATCCGGAGCTGCGCGGCAGTCAGCCAAGCGACTTCCTCTCCCCCGAGCCGCTCGAGACCGTCGGCCTGCGCCAGACCATCGGCCTCCTCGATCCCCTCACCGCCGCCGACATCCCCGCGGGCGGCGACCTCGGCGACGGGCTGCCGCAGACCCTCGAAGACTACCTCCTCACCCGCGGCCTGCGCTACGTGAAGCTCAAGCTGGGCGCCAACCTCGCCGCCGACATGGCCCGCGTGCGCACCGTTGCCGCGCTGCTCGACCGCCACGTCGCCGGGCGCTACGTGGTGAGCCTCGATGGCAACGAGCTCTATCCCTCGCCGGCCGCCGTGCTGGGACTGCTCGACCGGATCGCCTCGGAGCCCACGCTGACCCGCTTCTTCCACGCCGTGGAGTACGTCGAGCAGCCCTTCCCGCGCGACCTGAGCCTCGACCCGGCGGCGCTGGCGGGGCTCGGCGAGCTGACCGAGGTCAAGCCCGTGGTGATCGACGAGAGCGACGACTCCATCGACGCCTTCCGCCGCGCCGTCGAGCTGGGCTACCAGGGCATCTCCATCAAGAACTGCAAGGGCGTCACCAAGGCCGTGGCCAACCGCGCGCTGGCGGCCGTGTTCAACGCCGCCCGGTCCGACGCGCCGTATTTCCTCACCTGCGAAGACCTGATGAACACCGCGTTCGTGCCGGTACAGCAGGACCTGGCCACCGCCGCCATGCTCGGCGTGCCGCACGTCGAGCGCAACGGCCACCACTACGTGCGCGGCCTGGACCACTGCTCCTCGCTCGAGATCGCCGAGCTGCTGGAGCGGCATGCCACGCTGTACGAGCCCTTCGGGGGGAGCAGCGGGCAGTTGCGGATCTGCGAGGGGCTGCTCGACCTCCGGTCGCTGGCGGTGCCCGGCTACGCCGTGGCCGTGGAGCCCGACTGGAGCTTCCTGACGCCGATCGCGGACTGGCGATACGAGGATCTCGGCCTCGACGACTGAGGCCGCTCCAAGGTATCCTAAGCGGCGGAGAATCTCCTGCCGGGTCAACGTCACAGCTCGTGCCCTCGCGCCCGCCGGTGCACCGCGGTCCTCGCCGTGGCACTCGCTTGCCTGGCGACGGGCTGCCATGCGCCGCCTCCCAAGCCGAAGGTCAAGCACGAGCGCACCCCGCTGACCCGCGCGGTGGCGATCCGGACCAAGGGCTCGTTGCCGCTCCAGGCGGCCAACGGCGACCTGATCTGCACCATCAGCGGCGAGGTCCGCACCGAAGTGGCCGAGCGCGACACCGCCTTCGAGCTGGCGGACGCCACCGTGGCGTCCGCGCCGCCGCAGGTGCCCGTGACCGCCACCGCCGGGCGGGTGCGCTACGCCGTGGGCGACACCGAGGTGGACTTCGACCACCGGCTGTTCGTCAAGTCGCCCACCCGGCACGCGCGGCTGGAGGCGGAAAGGGCGCGCTTCAGCCTCGAGACCCGGCGGTTCAGCGTCGCGCAGCGGGCGCGCGCGGCGTATGCCGGCACGCTGTTGGAGGGCGACCACGTCACGGCGGACTTCGACCTCCGCACCCTCTCCGCCGACCATCTGGCCGCGCTGGCCACGCGCGGCGCCGGCGAAACCTGGACGGCGACCTCGCTGCGCGGCAAGGTGGACGCCCAGCGTCAGGTGCACTTCGAGACGGTCAAGGGCACCCTCCGGCAAGGCGGCCGCGAGACCCACTTCGAGGCGCCGCGGGCGCTGTGGAAGACCAGCAACGAGACGCTGGACCTCGACGGCGGGGTGACCTTCCGGAGCGCCGCGCTGACGGTACACGCCGATGGGGCGACGTGGCTGAGGCGCGAGCGGCGGATCGTCACCCGCGGCGCCACCACGGCCGAGCAGGCCGGGATGCGCGCGGCGGGCCGCGGTGCGCGGATCGACCTGACCAGCGGCACGGCCACGGTGCTGGCGGTTCGCGTGGAGGCGAAGGGCGGGGCGTTGAACGCCGACAGCGGCCGCATGGAGGTGGACGGCCGTGTGACGCTGCACGGGTTGCGCGGCGAGCTGCCCGGCGGCGGCACCGCGCGGGCGGAGGAGGCGGTCTACAACGATCGCGAACGGCGTCTGGTGCTCACGCGGGGCGGCGAGGCGCAGCGCGGCGAGGCCACCGTGGCGGCCGACCGGGTGGTCTGGGACGGCGGCACGAAGCGGATCACCGCCTCCGGGTCGGTGCGCCTGCGCCAGCCGGGCCTGGTGGTGCGCGGCGACGAGTTGACGGCGCCGGATGACCTCCGCAGCGCACGGCTGACCGACGTGGCGGCACACGGTGAGGCCGGCGCTCAGCATTGGGACTTGAACGCGGACCGGGCGGACTGGACCCGCGAGCGCACGGAGCTGACGCACCCGAAGGGCACGTTTTTCGCCCGCGAGCGCACGGTGGACGGGACGGCCGGGCGCGCCGTGTACCTGCCGGCGAAGCGCGAGGTGCACCTGGCGGATGGGTTCGAGGCGCGCGGGCGGGCGGATGAGGTGTGGGTGAAGGCCGATCGCGCGGTGTACGACGTGGCGGGCGGGGTGTTCCGCGCGAGCGGGAATGTGGCGGCGCGATTGCGAGGGGTGTCGGTCCAGGACCGACAATGGACGTACTACGTCGGCGGCGATCCACACGGCGTGGTGGGGCGCGGCGGTGGAACGCGTTCGCCCGCCGAGAAGGAGCCCCGGCCTTGAGCGCGAAGGCGCCCGGCGGGAGCTGACGGAGGAGACCTTGCAGCTAGGCCGCGTCATCGGGCGGGTGCGGGCGGTGGTCAAAGACCCCAAGTACGAGGCGCTCCGCCTGGTGGTGATGGTGCCGCTGGACGAGCACCTCGAGCCGGCGGGTGACGCGTTCGTGGCGGCCGACCCTTACGCGGCCGGCATGGGCCAGGTGGTCTACTGGGAGAGCAGTCTCGAGGCGCGGTTCGCCGCGCCCGACCCGCTGACGGCGCTCGACGCGGCCGTGGTGGGGCTCGTGGACCGGGTAGGATCATGCAGCTTGGACGGGTGATCGATCAGGTGGTGGCGACCATCCAGCATCCGGCGCTGGAGGGTCGCCGGCTGCTGCTGGTGAAGCTGGTCGGCCTCGACCGGCAGAGCCTGCAGAAACGCGCCCCGCTGGTGGCGTTCGACCCCGTCGGCGCCGGTGTGGGACAGCTCGTCCTGCTCTGCGAGGAAGGCAAGGCGGCGCAGTTGATCCTCGGCGACAAGCGTGCCCCTGTCCGCACTCTCATCCTGGGGATCGTCGATGAGTGAAACCCAGCCCGCGGCCTGCCAGCCGGAGGCGCTCGACGCCGACTGGCCGAACGTCTGGTCGGGCGATCAGCTTCTCGCCTGGTCCGGGCTGGACGGTCCCACGCGCTGGGAGAGCGCCGTCTGCGCCCGCACGCTCAGCCCGGAGCTGGGTGTCGCCTGCGACTCCAGTCCGCCGCTCAACATCATCCTCCGCGCCGTCGCCGGCGGGCGGGTCTACGCCGCGGTCCCCGGCGGCGGCGAGCACGCCTTCGGCGAGCTGGCGGAGTGCGAGATGGGGAGCGGCGGTTTCCGCGTGTCGCTCACCCTCGGCGTGGCTCAGCCGGTGCTCGCGTGGGAGTTCGGCTTCACCGCCGGCGACCTCGCCCGAGCGGTGGTGGAGCTGCGCAATCCGGGCCAGGCGGCGGCCGATGTGGAGCTGATCGTGGAGGCGAGCGTGCCGCCGCCCGGGCAGCCGGGGCCCGCGCTGGCGCCGGGCGACGGGCTCGAGGCGGTCGCCGCCGCCAGCCTGCCGGCCGCGGTCGCCGCGGCGGTGGCGTCCGGCTCCGCCTGCTGGCGGGCGCGGCTTCACGCCGAGCCGGGCGGCGTGGCGACGGTGTCGTTCGGCGTCTGTTTCGGCGCCTCGGCCGTCCGCACAGACTATGCCGTGCCACCGCAGTTGGTGCCCTCGCCCACCGGCGAGAACGGGCTCTCGCCGCTCCTCCGCCGCACGCGGGCCAAGGCGACCGCGATCCTGCGGGCCAATGTGTTCGGCCCCGAGGGCAACATGCCGCGCCGCTGGATGGTCACTCAGCGCTGGCGGCACCGCAACCTCAACACCTTCCACGCACCGTTCCTGGCGGTGGGCACCCTCGCGGTGGACCCCGAGCTGGCGGTGGACGTGCTGTGGAGCGCCCTCGCCCAGCAGCAGGCCAACGGGCTGATCCCCGAGCAGGCCTGGCCACAGGGCGCCAGCGTGGACGTGCCGCCGCCGCTGCTGTGCTGGGGCTTCTGGAACCTCTACCAGGCCACCCGCGACCTCCAGCTCCTCGACGACGCCGTCGGGCGGCTCAAGGACTACGTCAAGTACCCCCTCGCCGCGCGGCTCCTCGAGCGGCTGGGGCATGCCCGGAGCCGCGGCGCGCGGTTCCTCACCTGGGGCCTCGGCGATGGCTCCAACATGGTCAACTCGCCGCGCTTCGACTACAAAGAGGCCTTTGCGTCGATCGACTTCACCTCCTACGCGGTGTCCGAGATCCACTATGTGGCCCGGATCATCGAGGAGGTGATGCCCGAGCATCGCGAGGCGGTGCACCTGGGCTGGATGGGCGAGGAGCTGGCGCGCGAGACGCAGGAGTACTTCTGGGACGCCGCGCAGCACTGCTTCGTCGACCGCTACCCGGACGACGACGCCGTGGATGCACACACCCTGGCTGGGCTGGTGCCGCTCTTCGCAGGGGTGCCCAGCGCCGAGCAGGCGGCGCAGGTGGTGGAGGAGCACCTGCAGAACCCTGACGAATTCTGGACCGCCGCGCCCCTGGCCAGCCTCGCCGCGGACGACCCGCGCTGCGACCAGAACCAGTGGCGCGGCGCCATGTGGCCGGCGATGAACCTGCTGATCGTGCTGGGGCTGCGCCGCTATGGGTACAACGAGACCGCCGACGGGCTGCGACAGAAGACCCTCGAGGAGGTCGCCCGCTGGTACCAGGCCACCGGCCGGCTGTGGGAGTACTACGACTCGACCGGGCGCCGGTCACCCGCCGACCTGCCCCGCGGCCGGCGCGTGGGGGCGCTCAGTGACTACGGTTGGACCGCCGCCGCCTTCCTCGCGCTGCTCCATGACACCGCGGTCGTCTGAGCGGCCGTTCCGGCCGTGGCACCGGGTCCTGCTCTGCGCCGGACTCCTCGCCCTCGCCGCTCGCGCCGACGTGGACGTGGCCACCGACGTGGGGCTGGCCCTCTCCCTCGCCGACGACGGCCGGGTCGCCGCGCTCCAGGTCGCCGACCGGCCCGCCGCGGTGAAGGGCGTCGGTGGCTGGTCGGTGCGCGACGAGGCGGCCGCGCCGGCCCGGCAGCGCCGCATCGAGCTCGACGCCACGTG
>JACPDV010000222.1:0-3392 GCA_016183835.1 Armatimonadota bacterium | reverse complement strand
CCGCCGACAACGACCTGCTCCGCGCGGGCAGCATGTGGCGCGGCGGCACCGGCTGGACGACCCGCCACGAGCCGGGCCGCCGACACCCGTTCGCCCGCCTCCTCCGCCCGCTCATGCCATCGCCCCTGGAGGCGGGCGCCTACCCCTACAGCGACGCCCTCCGCCTCGAGCTGCCGGTGGAGCCGGGCACCGTTTGCACGCTCACCCTCGACCTGCGCTGGAGCGGCTTCGGCTGGCGGCCGAGGCTCGGCGCCGTGCCCATCTCCGCCGGCGGCCGCCCCGTCGGTGCGTGGGTGCCGTTCCGCTGGCCCTACGATCAGCCGGCCGAGACCTGGTTCACCCTCAGCGGCGTGGTGGCCGCGCCGCCCGAGGCGCAGATCCTGGAGCTCTACCTGGCCGTCGACGAGGGCGTGGGCACCCTCGACGTGGGCGGTGTCGACGTGACGGAGCGGCCGGCCGGACCGCTCGTCCCGCTGGCCGGGCACGTTGCCGAGCGCCCCGGCGGCGCCGAGTACCGGGCCGCCGGGGGCGGGCTCGAACTGGCTGTCGACTACGCCGCGGCGCCCGACCACATCACGGCGGCGGCAACGCTCAGCGCCACCGACCAGGCGGACCATGCCGTGGCAGTGCGGTTCCAGCTCCCCCTGGACGGGCTGGGCTGGACCTGGTGGGAGGACACGGTGGAGCCGCGCAACGTACCCGCCGCGGGCCAGCCGGTGCTGGCGGCGTGGCGGCAGCTCGGCGACGGCCACCTCTATTCGCCCTACCCGCTGGCCTGCCTCACCAGCGAAACGCCGGCACGCGGGCTGGCCCTCGCCGCGCCGTGGCGGCAGGCGATCGTGACACGCTTCGGGTTCCGGCAGGAAGAGGGCCTGTTCGCCGAGCTCGACCTGGGTCTGGCGCCGCGCGTCGGCCGCCGGTCGGTGAGCTTCGAGCTGCTCGTGCTCCCCGCCGATCCGCTGTACGGCTTCCGCTCGGCCCTGGCCGGGCTGCGGCGGGTGCACCCGGAGGAAGCGGAGCGGCGGGGCACGGTCGCCGGCGCCTGGTCGGCCGGGCTGAACCCGGACGCCGCCCCCAACCCGCGCATGTACGGCCTGATGTACGACGAGGACGGGCCGGCACACCTGGCCTGGTCGCGCGCGAACCGACTCGCGGCGCTCGCCGCCATCCAGCCCTGGGGCATGCTCCGCCGAGAGGCCGGCGACGCGGCCGCGCGCGCCGGCGGCATCTTTCCCACCGATCCCATCGCCAACCAGCCGGTGCCCGAGTCCGGCTCGGTCCACGACGCAGCCGGTGCACCCGTGGCCTGGCGGCACGACGACGGGAGCGAGTTCGTGCCCTGGTGCGCCGACCCGGCGCTGGGCGGCGAGAGCCCGGCCGCGGAC
This sequence comes from Armatimonadota bacterium, assembly GCA_016183835.1. Classification (GTDB taxonomy): domain Bacteria; phylum Armatimonadota; class UBA10988; order UBA10988; family UBA10988; genus JACPDV01. The sequence goes on along the minus strand of JACPDV010000222.1, from coordinate 2,007 downwards.
GTGGGAGCCGTGGTCGCCGGGCGCCTGCAGGGCGACGACGGGCAGCCGCTGGCCGGGCTCGTGGTGGACGGCGTGGCCAGCGGTTGGTCGGGGTGGCAGCTCGACGACTACCGCGACGACCATCTCAAGGCGGTCTTGGCGCCGCTGACCGTGGGGCCGGTGACGCGGCGGCCGGCGGTGCTCCACGCGGCGGCGCAGACCGCCTGGCTCCGCGCCCAGAGCGACCGGCTCCACGGGCGGAAGCAGATCCTCCTCGCCGCGCTCCCGGAAGACGGCGAGCTGCCCTTCGTCACCCCTTGGCTCGACGTGCTCGGCTGCGAGAGCCTGCCTTCGGCCGAGCACTTCCGCTGGCTCCGCGCCGCGGCGGGGCAGCGGCCCGTGTGCTTCCTCGACCCGCTGGTGCTCGACCCCACTGTGAATGACGAGGAGCTCCAGGCGCTTTGGAACCAGTCGCTGCTCTACGGGGTGTTCCCCGGCGCGAGCGCCTGGCTGACGATGCGGCAGGTGAGCCTGTTCGACACCTGGTTCCGCCGCTATGTGCCGATCCTGCGCGAGCTGGCCGAAGCCGGATGGGACCCGGTGCCGCACGCCGAGGTGGACGATCCCCGCGTGCTGCTCGAGCGCTACGGCACAGGTGACAGGCTCTACCTGGTGCTCTGGAACCCCACCGAGGAGCGGCGCACGGTGACCCTGCGGCTGGATCCCACGGAGCTCAAGGTGCTGCGGCTGGAGCCGGGCGAGGAGACCGAGAAGACCACCCTGTGGGAGGACCGGTTGACGCGGACCGGGCAGATGATCCAGTTCACCTCGTCGCTCGGGCGGTGGCAGACCAACGTGGTGGTGCCGGCCGGTGGCGCGCGGGTGCTCACCACCCGGATCCAGGCCGGCCTCTTCCCGGGGCGGCCGTAGGAGGCGAGGCGGGGCATGAGGGCGGACGTAGACCAGACCCCCGACGGCCGGCGCCGCGGGCCGAGCCGCTGGGCCGAAGAGCTGGCACCGCTGCTGCTGCTCCTCCTTCTGGCCGGGGTGATCGCCGCCCGCGAGCCGACGTTCCTCACCTTCGAGAACCTCCGCAACGTGGTCACGCGCAGCGTGCCGCTCGGCCTCACGGCCGTGGGGCAGACAGTGGTCATCGTCTGCGGCCAGATCGACCTGAGCGTGGGCTCGGTGGAGGCCCTCGCGGCGGTCTGCGCGGCAATGCTGCTCCAGGCCGGGTGCGCGCTGTGGCTCGCGGTCGTCGCGGCCGTCGTGCTGGGCGGGCTGTGCGGATGGGTCAACGGGCTGGTCACCACCAAGGCGCGGATCCCCTCGTTCGTGGTCACCCTGGCGATGATGGGCCTGGCCCGCGGGGTGGCGCTAGTGATCACGGGCGGCCTCACGGTGAGCGGCGCCGACAGCCTCAAGGAGTGGGTGGTCACGCGCAACCTGCTCGGCTTCCCGCTGCCTGTCTACGCGACGGTCGGCCTGGCTGCGGCGGTCTCGCTGCTGCTCGGCCGCACCACCATCGGCAGGCACATCTACGCCACCGGGGCCAATCCCACCGCGGCCCAGCTCAGCGGCGTGCGGGTCGACCGCAAGATCATCTTCGCGTTCGTGCTCAGCGGCGCGCTGGTGGGGGCGGCGGGGGTGATCGAGTGCGGGCGGATCGCCAGCGCACCGCCCACCATGGGCGCCCTGCTGGAGCTCGACGCCATCGCCGTGGCGGTGATCGGCGGCGCCAGCCTGCTCGGCGGGCAGGGCACCGTGCGCGGCACCCTGGTGGGCGTCGCCATCATGGCCGTGCTGCGCAACGGCTGCAACCTGCTCAACATCCCCAACGAGTGGGAGAAGGTCGTGATCGCGCCCCTGATCGTCCTCGCGGTGCTGTACGATCGGGCCGTGAAGGGCCGCCGGTGGCGGGGCAGCCGTTAAGCACCGTGCCCGAGTTGCTGTCCGGCCCAAGGTAGGGGCGGGGTCTCCCCGCCCGATGCGCGAGGTGGGAGCGCTCTGCGCGCGATCTCGGCCGGC
>JACPDV010000202.1 GCA_016183835.1 Armatimonadota bacterium | reverse complement strand
CGCGGCAGGTGCAGGCCTGGCTGCCGACCCGGATGCACGCGGAGCCCTACACCATCGTGATCTGCGGCGGCACGGGCGGCGGCTGGGCGATCCAGCCCCGGCCGAAGGCGGCGGCCGTGATCGCCTACGAGCCCATCGGCATCCTGGGGGTCTTCGCGCACGAGATGGCGCACACGCTCTCCGGCCCGGGCAACGACCAGGGCCTGCTGGCCGGCGACTCGCCGCACCACAACCAGGGCGAGGCGCACGCCGGCTGGTTCCAGGGCAAGATCCAGGCGCTCTTCGGCGACATCCCGAACAAGTCGAACCGTGACTGCAACAGCATCCTCGACCTGGAGCGGCAGAAGGGCGCGCAGCTCGACCTGGCCAAGGAGTACGAGAACGAAGTCGGCCGGGCGAAGTGGGGCTACAGCGCGTCGTGGACGAAGATTTGGTTCGTCTGGCAGAAGCTGGACGACCGCTACGGCCCGACCTGGTACCCGCGCTGGTATTGGGTCCGCTCGACCCGCTGGGCGAAGGACCCGTCACACACCGAGACGTGGGACGAGATGGTGGAGGACGTGTCCATCGCGGTGGGCGAGGACCTCTTCCCGTTCTTCCGCAAGCTGGGCACGACGCTGGGCCGGGCGAGGCTGGAGCGAATCACGTTCCAGGGGAAGACGATGAACCTGCCCGAGTCACCGCTCGACAACACGCCGGGCGGGGCGGTCTGCCTGGAGCCGATCGGCGACTACCGGCAGCCGGTCAAGCCACGGGGGCGGTGAGGCCGGGCGCCGACGGGTCTCTACAACCCCAGGAAGCCCTTGACCCTCGCCTGCAGGACCGGCACCTGCCAGGGCTTGAACATCAGGTCCGTGAACCCGGCGTTGCGGGCGTCCTGAATGCCGAACTCGTCGTCGAGCGAGGTCAGCGCCATAATCGGCACCTCCTCGCACCCCTTGATCTCGCGGATCATGCGGCAGGCGTCGAACCCGTCCACGTGCGGCATGTTGACATCGAGGATGACCAGGTCCGGCTTGCGCCGGTGGGCCAGGGCCACCGCCTCCTTGCCGTCGGGAGCGGCTCCCACTTCGAGGCCCAGGCCGCGAATCGTCATCTCCAGGAGCTTGCGGCAGTCGGCATCATCGTCCGCGATCAGGACGTACGGCATTGCGACTTCCTTCCTTGCCCGGGGCCGGCCGGCAGGCTGCGCGGCCGGTCGCCCTCCCAGCCTCCTGTCACCCCGCGAGTTGGCTGGCCAGCGAGCGTCCAGCGCCGTAGTGTGCCCGCCCGGCGAGTGCCGGTCAAGTGAATGATGGGAAAACAGAGACTTAGATTCTCGTTTGGAGGAACTTCGCCTGGCGTTACCGATCAGTCTCGCTGCAACCCCTCGGCCTGCATCAGCGCGAGGAGCTGTTCCCTCAGCGGAACCAGCCGCTCGGAGACCACCCGCCAGATCCGAGCGGAGACGAGGCCGAAGTAGACGTGGGTGACGAAGTTCCGGAAGCGGCGTATGTCTGTCCAGGGAATGTCGGGGTAGCGCGCCTTGAGCTCGTCCGGGATGTTGGCCGCGGCCTCGCCGAGGATGCCAATGCGGTAGATGACGTCGCCTTGAAGCACCTCGTCCTGCTCGAAGCTCGCCAGATCTGACCCTGACGTGTGCCGCTGGATCTTCTCGATCTCGTCCACCATGTCCTGGACACGAAGTGGCCAGTCCCTACGTGGCATGAACCGCTTCCTCCAGCACTCGCTGCCTCCAGCGCTCTCGCACCGCCGCTCGCTCCACCAGATCCACTTCGCAGCCGAGCATCTCTTCCAGTTCGCCCTGGATGTGCACGAAGTCCAACAGGTCGATCGGCTGGTCCGGGTCGAGCTCCACCAGGAGATCCACGTCGCTCCCTGGCCCCGCTTCACCGCGCGCCACTGAGCCGAAGACCTCCAGCGACAGCACGCCCATCGCCGTCAGCTCCTGGCGATGCTCCGCCAGGATAGCCCGTACTTGCTCGACCGTCATCGCGCATCTCCGCGGCCATTGTACCCCAACCCCTCACCGCGCCGCGAGGCCTCCTGCCGCCTCCACCCGCCGCCGCGCCAGTGAGGTGGTCTCGCGCAGCCGCCGCGCCCAGGCGCGCTTTTCGTCCGTGGGGTCGGCCAGTTGCGGCTCGGCCAGCCTCGCCGCGAGCGCCTGGAGCGCCGCAGGCTCGATCGCCACGCCCGCCAGCGCCGCGCGAGTCGCCGGGTAGTCCGGCGCCGTGACCGCCACGCCGGCCTTCACGAGCGCATCGCGGAACGCCTCGGCGGTCCATAGCAGGTCCGGCACCGCGCTGAGCTGGTCGCGCGCCAGGTCGGCCGCCGTGCCCACGCGCAGCACCACGGTGTCGCCCGCCGACACGCTCAGCTTCGCCGTCCAGCCCGCCGCGCCGTGCGCGACCGGCAGCCGATCGCTGCCCCACGAGTCACGCGCCAGCCAGAGGTCGGCGTCGGCAGCCAGACCGAGCTTGGCCGCCTCGAGCCGCAGCGTCACCGCCGCCTCCTGCTCGCCCTCGTTGCGCAGCGTGAAGTGCAGGTTGCCGTCGGCGGCGCGGCCGAACCGCTCGAGCAGCACGGGCGCTGCGCCCGCAGCGTGGGCGAGGGTGAGCGGCTCCCAGCCGGCCTCCGCCAGCAACGTGGTGAGCGGCACCCAGCGCTCGCGGATCACGGGGTCGAGCCGGCTGAGCTGGTAGAACGTGCCGTAGAACATGGCCTGCTTCAGCTCGCGCTCCTTCCGCTCGTCGGGCCAGTCGAGCTTGGCCTCCTGCCAGCTCATGCTGATCGGCTTCTGGTGGGCCAGCACGCGCTGCAGCGAGAGCTTGGCGTCAGTGGTCCAGGTCCACAGCATCTCGTTGCCCAGCAGGTCGACGAACAGCGCGCAGTACATCTCGGTGGGCAGATCCGTGACGCTGTAGTTGGCGATGACGAGCTTGCCCCGGCCATGCATGTCGTCGGCGATGGCCTTGGCGCACTCGAAGATGGAGAACAGCATCGGCAGCACCGGCTGCTTGGTGACGTGGTCGAAGACGAGCGGCGCATCGGCCCAGCGGAAGTGCTCGCGGCGGTAGTTGTCCACGGCGAAGACGAAGGCGCAGTCGTAGTACATGCCGTCGAGCTTGTTCGGCTCGACCTGGGCTACCTCGCGCTGGTAGGTCAGGCTGACGCGGTTGAGCTTGCCGTCGATGCCCTCGATCTCGGGATCGGGGCTGCAAAGGTACATATAGCCGCCCCATTCGGCGTTGTAGCTGTCGTGGAGGAGCGGCTTGCCGTCGCGGCCGTAGGGCGCGCAGTTGAGGACGCAGCGGGCCACGTCGTGATTGGGCCCCTCGCCGCGCGCGATAGCCTCCACGTTCCGCCAGGCCTCCTCGGGCGTGGGCTTCACCTTGGCCTTCTCCGGCGTGATCCCCAGCGCCCAGCCCCACCAGCCGGAGAACTCGGTGTACTGGAACAGCTTCGTTCCCTCCCGGCGGTGCAGGTCGTTGGCCTCGCGCTTCCAGTAGTCCCAGATCGACACCGCGGCGGGGTGGATGTCCGGGCGGTCCCAGGCCTCCACATCCTGCATGAACCCGGCGCCGCCGAGGCGGTCGAGTCGCCGGGTGAAGAACTGGGGGAACAGGTCGTAGTAACGTTGCGCGGCGGAGCGGAAGCCCCAGCGCGGATCCAGCCTGTAGAGCACGCACCGGAACGCGGCCCGGCTGGGGTTCTTGGCGGCGTCGCGAGCCAGTCCGAACTCGTAGTTGAGGCAGTAGCCGTGGACCGTGTCATAGGTCAGGCGGAAGATGCGCGGCTGGTCCAGAGGCACGGCCAGGGCGAGGGCGGCGTCCGGGTTGCCGAGCGCGGCGAAGGGGTAGAGCGCGATGGTGCGCCGCTCGCCGAGGACCCGCGCCGAACCGTAGCCGATGACGGGCTCGATGGTCTGCTGGTTGTGCAGATCGTCGTACCAGGTCCAGCCGGCGGCGTCGATCGGCAAACGGAATGAGACGGCGACCGCGCGGTCGGCTCCCGACGTGTCGCGCACCTCTCCGGCGAGCTCGAGGTGGTCCGCCGCCGCGTGCCAGACGGCGTCGATGGCGAGATGCTGCTCGGCAGACTCCCAGGTCAGCTTCGCGCCGTCCGCGGCCGGCTCCACGCGCCCGAGCGCGGGCTGCTGCGGGGTGAGGTAGTCGTCGGCCAGGCAGACCACCGAGGCGTCGTCGATCCAGGCAGTGCCGCTCTGCTCCCAGATGCAGGTGTAGACCCGCAGCGTGCGGCAGAAGGGGGCGGTGGTGACGTCGGTGGTGAGGTGGAACCAGTCGCTGTTGAGGTTGGCGTGGCTGATGCAGATCTGCGGGTGGCTGGCACGGGCCCGCCCTTGGGCGTCGAGCTGGACGATGTAGTAAGCCGGGGCGCAGCCGGCGGTCTTCATCCACAGGCTCACGCGGTAGGGCGTGTTGGGCTGCGCGGGCAGCTCCACGGCGAGCGAGCCAGAGCGGCCCTTCTCCGCCAGGCTGACCTTCATGCTGCGCTTGCCGGCGTGGGCGGTAGTGTCGTCGAGCGACCAGTCGGCCCCGGCGCTCCACGCGGTGGGGCCGGCCTCGAACCCGGGGTTGCCGAGCAGCTCGTCCTCGCGGGCCGGGAGCCCGGCGACGTCGGCGACGAACAGGCCGCCGGGGCGGGTCAGGCGGAGGTCCTGCCGGTCCAGGCGGAGGCCGGTGACGGCGCCCTGGTCGTCGAGGCGGAGGAGCAGCCCGTCGCGGGTGGCGAGGTCGCGAGCGGAGGCGGCGAGGGGGAGCAGCAGGCAGACGCACCAGCGGGGCATGGCGGGGCTCCGGGGAGGGAGTACGGGAGCGGCGCGGCGGGTCCTCCGGGATCTGCTTCCATGCGCCCGCACCGCGCCCTCAGCGCGGTTCCGTCCCGCCCCGCGCCACCTCCGCGCGGAACGGCGCGCCGGAGTCGAAGGTCGCCAGGAACGTCGTCGCCGCGTCGGCCGCCGGCTGAGCGTCGGCCAGCGTCTCGCGCACGCCAGCGGAGATCCGCACCCAGTCGAGCACCGCCGTGGCGGGCGTGTTCGGCGAAAGCGTGGTGTTCATCCCCAGGACGAACAGGTCCGGCGGCTCGGCCCGGTACGTCCGCGAGGGGAAGTTGGCCGCGTCGAGCGATTCAGCCACCGTCTGCCCATCCACGTAGAGCGCCACGCTGCCCTTGCCCGGCCCGGTGCGGCGCCAGGTCAAGGCCAGGCGGTGCCACTCGCCGGCCTGCCAACGGCACGGCGCGGTCACCATCGTTGCCTTGTCCCGGTCGGCGAAGCCGCCCGTCAGGATCCGCCCGGCGTTCGTCTCGCCGCCGTCCCAGATGTGGAGCGTGAGGCCGTAGTCGTAGCCCTCGTCGCGCGAGTCGAAGAGGTGGTAGTAGTGGTAGGGCACCGCCTCGGTCCGCGCGGCCGGGTTGTCCCACAGCGGCTGCACGGCCACCTCGAGGGTGCCCGCCTCGTCGGGCACGTTGCCCGCGGCGGGGTAGCGCAGCCGCGCGCCCTCGGTCAGCCTCACACCGCGGCCGGCCGGGGTGGCTACCGACACGGCCGGCGGGCTGCTCGCCAACGCAGGCTCGGCGACCGCCTGGAGCTGCTGCCCCGGCGCCTCGACGGCCAGGCGGTAGAGCCCGGGCGGGGCCTCGGGCGGCAGGTCGAGCCGGAACGCATCGAGTCCGCCCCGCGTGATGGCGCGCTCGGCCACCACGGTGCCGTCCGGCCCGGTCCACACCGCCCGGCCGGCGACCGGCGCCACCCGCACCCGGTAGCCGCTCGACTGGCTGATCCACGTCCGCACCGCCTGCCCGGCGCGCTTGTCGGCCCAGGCGGTCAGTTTGCCCGACCCGCTCAGCGTGCCGCGCCAGGGCCGGTCGGCGGGATCGACGCCCAGCGCGTCCAGGGCCGCCAGCACGCGCGGCATCTCGAACAGCGCCGTCGAGTGGTAGCCGTGGTAGAGGTACAGGTCGAGGCTCGGCAGGCCGCGGTCCACGAACCTGCGCTCGCCGGTCAGCCGGTAGCAGAAGGCGAGGTCGGCGAAATCGCCGTGGCAGCGGCTGTCCAGGAAGTCGGCGAAGTACTGGAACACCGGCCCGACGCCGCTGGGCACCTCGGTCTTCTCGACGGCGTCGAGCCACTCGCCGACCATCTCGACGAGCTTGCGGCCCACCTCGGCGTCGCCGGTCTGGTCGTGGTAGTCGCGGATGAACTGCCCGATGGTGTAGTAGGGCGACATGAGGTTGGCGGCTTCCTGGGCGGCCACGCGGCCGCTGATGCCGCTGCGCCGGCCGTAGTGGTAGTCGACCGCGCGGAGCGCCAGGTCGCGGTAGCGCGCGTCGCCGGTGGCGCGGTAGAGGTGCACGGCGTCGACGTTCTTCCAGTTGTCGCGTCCCTCGATGGGCGCCGCGAGCTTGTCGAGGATCAGCTCGCCGGTCAGCTTCGCCGTGTCGAGTGAGTAGCGGTCGCCGGTGAGGAGGTAGTGGGCCAGTGTGCCGATGATCCAGCCGTGCCCGCCGACAGTGCAGGTGCCGCCGTAGAGCCGGCCGCGCTTCTCGACGGCCTGGGTGTCCAGCCGGGCCGGCGTGAAGCCGGCGTTCTGATAGTGGTTGAAGCTGTGCCGGCGGATGCCGCCCATCGGCGGCGGTTGGTCGCCGAGGTAGTAGAACAGGTCGGCGCGGAGCTTCTCGCCCTCGGCGTCGGTACGGGCACACTCGCGGGCCAGGCGCTCCGGCATGTAGCCAGGCATCAGCCACAGGCCGTAGTCGAACGGCCCCTCGGTCAGCTCGCCGTGGCTCACGTCGACGTCGCGAAAGTGGTTGACGGCGCGCTCGAACCAGTCGTAGTACTTGCGTTCGCCGGTGCGGACGAACTGGATGAAGAGACCGTAGTCGAGGGCGGTCTCCATGTTGAGCCACTGCCCGCCGGAGTAGAGCAGGTCGCCGTAGTCGAACATACCGTAGAGGTTGTTCCGCTCGACCTGGCGCTCGAACATGCTGGTCAGCTCGTCCTCGGCGCGCTCCTCGTAGGCGCGGAAGCGCCCGGCGCGACGGGGGGCCGTGTCGCCCCAGACGCGGCTGGCGCAGTTCCACTCGGGCGAGGGGTGGTAGAACGGCGGGCGGTCGAGGGCCAGCCGATAGGCGGCGGCCGTGGCCAGGTCGCCCGGCGCATGGCAGGCGAAGAGCAGCGAGTGGGTCTTGGCGGTGCCGAGGTGCAGGTGCAGCGGCTGAGGGGCCAGGTTGAACTCCAGCGTGTCCGAGGTGACCTGCACGTCCTTGGGGTGGAGCTGCCAGAACCAGCGGATGCCGGCCGAGAGCGCCACTGCGCCGTCGTCGAGCGTGACCCATCCGTCGGTGCGCTCGGCGCTCCGCGTCTGTTCGCCCCCGCGCCGCCAGGTGGCGTCCCAGGTCTTGTGCCGCTCGTCACGGTCCCAGAGCCCGTCCTCGGCCGGGCTGCGCCAGCGGCGGCGCTCGTCGTTCATCTGCTTGAAGGGCTCATAGTCGAGGCCCTGGATGCCTTGCGGCCGCTCCGGCCCCAGTTGCCGCAACTCCAGCCCTGCGCCCCGGGGCAGCCGCTCGAAGGCCGGCTCCGAACCGAGCCGCACCTGCCGCTCGCGGTCGGGCAGACCGACGGAGAACGAAACCGGCGGCACGTCGGCGAACACCCGGCCGGTGTCCTGGACGAAGGTCACGTCCATCGCCACCGTCGGCAGCCCGGCCCAGAAAGTGAGGCGGCAGAGGTAGCCGAGCTGCTTCCCGCCCCCCGGGCCGGTCAAGTGGCCACGCAGCATGACAACGGCGCGCACGGGGCCGGCTTCCTCGATCTCGAGTTGTTCCGACGGGACGGACGAGACGAACCCGCCGGACCGCAAACCTCCGCGCGGGACAAGCACGGGCTGCTCGCGGTACCAGAGCGCGTCGAGCAGCCGTGGCGCCGAGATGTTGAGCTCGGCGCGGAGCGGACCGGTGCTGACGCGGATGGTGTCGCCCTCGCGCCGGGCGGCAACCGCCGTCTGGGGTGCGGGGTTGGCCGGCGTGCCCGCGCCGTAGACCAGCCGATAGGCCGGCACCGCGGGATCGGCCACGAAGCGGACCAGCAGGATCTGCACGCTCCCGTCCCGCCCCCACCACCGGCAGAGCGGGTCGGCCTGGAGCGGCACCGGCCGGCCATTGGCCGCAATCAGGGCCACCGGCTCGCCGGGCTGGAGCGCGCCCACGGGGAACGGCACGCCGAGGGCGACGCCCCAGGGGAGCCTGACGCCGTTCGGGTTGCTGGCGGTGAGGACCACCTCGCCGGCGAGCGCGGGGAGAGCTATCAGGAGCAGCAGCAGGAGGGCGCGCGGCATGGCGGATCACCCGCCGAGGTGGTTCGCGAGGGGCGGCGTGGATCCTGCGCGCGGCGGGCGGTGCCCGTCACCGGACCACGAAGAACACCGCCCGGCGGAAGCTCTCGCCCGGCCAGCGCGGGTCCGCCGGCTCCACTCGGCAGCCGACGTCCCACGAGATGGTGCCCGGCTTCGCACCCGCCGGCACCGGCAGCTCGAGGACCACTTCGTCCTTCGCCCGCGCCGCGAGCGAGCGCCGCTGCTCCACCGGCCCGCCCCACGGGCTGCCCGTGCTGACAGTCACCGTCACGGGACCGTCGTAGCCGCTCTGGAGCCGCGCCGCCAGCCGCGCGGTGCCGCCCGGCTTGACCCGCACCGTGGTCGGGCTGAGGCTCATCTGCATCTGCGGCGCCACGTCCGGCTCCAGCCGCTCCTGAGCCGTGATCCGCAGCGGCTCCGTGCTGTAGACATAGCGCACGCTCTCGTCCAGGGTGAGCGTGAGCAGCCCGTTCTTCACCGGCGGCAGGGCCAGCGGCGCGCCGGTCAGGGAGACGAGCCGCGTGACCCCCTTCGCCCGCATCTGAACGCTGCTGCGGCCGCCGCTGTCCCACACCGCCGTGACGAAGGCGCCGCCCAGCGCGCAGCGGACGCCGTAGCGGGGTGTGCGGAAGCCCGGGTCGTGACCCAGGCAGCGCGCGCGGGAGAGCTGCCGGGTCATCGCCGCGTAGGCGCGGTAGGCCGGCTTCGGCTGCCCGTGCCAGTCCACCATGCCGAAGTTGTGCTCCGGCTCGGCGCGGTCGGTGCCCTCGTCCTGGAAGGCGTACCAGAAGATCCGCCGCACGCCTAGCGACGCCAGCAGGAGGTGGCTGCGGACGACCCACTGCGCCTGCCGCTCGTGGCTCACCGCCGGAATGTGCCAGTCGCCCTGGTACGTGGGGTGCCCGGCCTCGCTCACCACGATGGGCCGGTGCGGATCGTGGGCGTGCTCGAGCACCTCGCGGCCCGCGCCGAAGCTGGCGAGGAGGCTCTCCGGCCCGCCCAGCACGCCGCCCGGCGCCACCGGCGTGGCGCGCTTCACGTAGGGGTGCAGGTCGAGCGCATCCAGCCCGTCGCGCAAGTTGTTGGCGTAGGCCTCCGCCAGCCAGTCGCCGCCGGGGCCCACCAGCTCGCCGCCGAGGGCGGGGGCCGCCAGGCAGAAGAGCGGCGAGAAGGCCTTGGCCGCCCGCCGGGCGATGCGGGCCGCCCGCGCGCAGCCGGCCGGGGCGATGCCGGCGAAGTCGGGCTCGTTGGCCAGGCCCACCAGCCACGCGCCGGTGGTCCGCGTCAACTGGGCGTAGGCGGCTGACGAGGTGGCGTTGAACGTGGGGAAGAGGCTCAGCCGGGCCTCGGCGAGCAGCTCGGCGCCGCCGGGCGAGGGCAGCCACCAGCGCACGTGACGCACGCCGGCGGCGGACATCAGGCCGATCATCGCTTGCGTGTCGGCGGTCTCGTCCGGGTGTGCCTGGTGCGCCCCGCCGCCGCCGGGGTAGAAGTTCATGCCCCACAGATCGCCCATCTGCCGCAGTGCCAGCGGCGCGGGGAGGAGCACCCGGCCCGGCTCGCCGCCCGCGCCGCCGCCGGCGACCCCCACCGCATCCACGCAGGCCTCGTAGACCGTGGCGGGCTGGAGCCAGCCGATCACCGCCGGCGAAGCGCTGTAGCAGCGGCTCCACCAAGCGCCGTCGCCCACCGCGCGGTAGCGCACCCGCACATACTGCGTGCCCGCCAGGGGCGTCTTCCAGGTCACCCGCAGCGAGCTGTAGGTGTTCTCGCCCACGGTGCAGGGCAGTGCTCGCGGGGGGGCGTTGGCGAGGCGTTCGGGGAGGCCCCAGATCTGCACCTCGCGGAGCAGGAGCTGGGTCGCCTGCGGGCGCTTGCGCAGCTCGATCACCACCCGGTCGCCCGCCACGGCGCGCGGGAAGCGCAGCTCCACCGCGGCGCCCAGCACGAGGTGGTCGTCGGTGCCGCAGAGGAGCACGGGGCTGCGGTCGAGCGGCGTCCAGGCGGTGGCGGCCAAGGTGCGGGTGCCCCGGCGCAGCAGGGCCCGCCCGCGCTGGGCGGCGTTGTAGGTCCGCGGGCCGTCGTTGTAGACCACCACCACCACACGGCTGACCCGCACCGGCCCGGCGAAGGCCACGGTGATGGGTGCATCGTTGGCCCAGCCGGCGCTGCGGGACCGGCCCGGCGAAGGCCACGGTGATGGGTGCATCGTTGGCCCAGCCGGCGCTGCGGGCGTCGAGGTGCGAGCCGTCGAAGGCCGGGCGGGCGGCCTCGGGGGCGATGGTGTGCTTGACCGGCAGGTTGCGCCCGCCGCGGGCGTTGCCGGTGAGGCACAGCTCGTCGGCGGAGGCGGCGGAGAGGAGCACCAAGGCAAGCAGCAGCGGGCGAAGCAGTGGCAAGAGCGAACCTCCCGGCGGGGACCGGAAAGGCATTGGCCGGCGGTGGCCGGCTACCTCTCGCGTCGGGCAGGGGTGAGCAGAAGGAGCACCTGCGTGGCGCCGTCGCGCACCTCGGCCTGGACGGCGAGCGCCAGCTCGTCGCGGCGCCACATGACCGCGTTGGTGGCGGCCGCCTTGCGCGCCCAGCCGTCGCCAGGCAGCACGCCGTCGTAGAACCGCTGCACCGCGGCTGGCGGGCTGAGCGTCGTGTAGCGCCAGC
>JACPDV010000069.1 GCA_016183835.1 Armatimonadota bacterium | reverse complement strand
CAGACGGCAAGAAGCTGCTGGTCTTCACCAACGTGGCCGGGCGGATGGACGTCACGCCGCCGCTCAGCGGGGAATACGCGCCCAAGCGCGATCGAGACAACGCCTGGTTCATCGAGATGCGCTCGCCGGCGGCGGGACAGCTCGACCGGATCGCGCTCGAGCGCGTGGAGGATCGCGCCCAGTTGGCCGTGTCCGGCACGGGCGCGACCCGCACTACAGACCTGGGACCGGGCAACTACGTGCTCAAGGTGAGCGGCAAAGTGGTGGGGCAGATCGCCGTCAAGCCGTGACGGCCGGTGCGCCGGCGCGGAGCTCCATGGCGGTCTCGTACAGCGTCTCGACGTTGGGCCACAGGAATCCGGGATCCACCTCGAGGTAGAGCCACGATCCGCCCTCGGCGGTGCGGAAGGTGTCCGTCAGCCGGAGCAGGTAGTCGCGGACGGCGCCGGCGGGCCCGCGCTGCATCAGGTCGCCCCGGTCGGGGTGCAGCTCCACGCACAGCCCCAGCTCGCGGCACCTGCGCGCCAGGTCCGGCACGTCGAACGCAGTCAACTGCGGCCAGATGGCGTTCACGCCCAGCTCGGCGAAGTCCTCGAGGAGCGCGTCGACTTTGCCGCAGACATGGAAGAAGATGGGCTTGCCGGCGGCGCGGACGGGCGCGAAGAGCCGCTCGTAGCGCGGCTTGAAGAACCGCCGCCAGGTGGCCGGGGAGACGAGCAGCGCCTCCTGTGTGCCGTAGTCGTCGCCGAAGCAGACGGCGTCCACATCCAGCGCCAGGGCGTGCGCTACGCAGCCCGCGGCGTGGCCGCAAATCAGGTCCTCGAGCCGCTCCAGGTTCGGCTCGCCGGCGGCCAGGTCCAGCAGCACCTCCTCGAAGCGGCGCACCGAATGGAGCGTCTCGAACAGCGAGCCGCCGCCGCCGAGCTGGTACCAGACTTCCCGCTGGCGCGCGATGGCCTCCCTGCCGGCGTCCACCCCGGGTCCGGCGGCGGGCGGCGGAGAAGGCGGCTGGTAGCTGTCGAGCGCGGCCCAGTCGTTGAGCGGCCAGCCGATGGGGTGGCCCCAGATGCCGAACAGCCGGTACTCCCAGGTAGTGCCCCAGGCGTCGGTGCGGATCACGTGGTAGCGGCCATCAGGGTCGAAGTCGGTGGGCGGCGGCGGGTCGGGGAGGGTCAGCCCGCTGAGGTCGCCGAAGTCGTGGCCGCAGGCTTTGATCAGGTCGAGCAGCCTGGCGCCGTGCTCGTACAGCCCGGCGGGCGAGGCGTAGATCCGCGCGGGGACGACATCGGGCGCGCGGTATTCGAGGGCGGCCTGCACGCGCTCGCGTGGCAGCATGAACCGGCTCCGGGCGGCGGCAGTATATCAGATCCGGCGGCGCGGCCCTTCCCCGGCGCGCGGGGGAGCGATTGAGCGGCTCCGGGAGTCTTGTCTGCTCCTCCCCCTGCGAAGCGGGGGGAGGCGGGAGGGTGGGCCTCCGGCGACCGCGAACCGGCCGAGAACCCCCGCCCCGTCCTTCCCCCGCTGCGCAGGGGAGGGGGTTCCCGGGGTTCCAACCACTCTCGTGCGCGGCTACCGCGTCCCGCCCGGCGGGCCGATCTGGATGTCGTCCAGCTCGATGGTCACGGCGTCCGCGCCGGCCGGCTTGGCCAGCACCAGGGCACCCGCGCCGCGCTCCACCGGAAGGCCGCCGGCCGGCGTCACGGCGCTGCCGTCCCAGAGCGCCTCGAGACGGCCCTTGTTGACACGCAGCACGAGCGTGGTCCAGCCACCCACCGCGACCGGGAGCGAGGCGCCTCGGGGCGAGCCGCGCACCGTGCCGTCGCTCGCCAGCGCTACCCCGCCGAGCGGCGGGAGGAGCGGCGCCGGCGCCAGCACGATCAGCCGCTCGCCGGCTGGCGGCGCCGTCAGGCGGAGCTGCAGGCTCACCTCCACCGAGCTGCTCGGCGCAAAGGGCAGCCCGAGCACGCCGGAGTCGCCGCCAGTCGGCGTCCAGCGCAGACAGCGGCGCGACCCGCCCGCGCCGCCGGCGGCCACCGGGAGCGTCTCCACGGTCTGGTCGGAACCGGGCAAGGCGCGCCAGCGCTCAGGCAACGCCCCTTCGGCAAGCAGCTCGAAGTCGACACGCACGGGTTCGTCGCTCCGCCAGGCGTAGGGTGCGTCGGGCAGCTCCACCGGACGGTTCACCCGGGCCGGGAGCGTGGCGAAGCAGAGCCGGGCGTCGTCCGCCGGCCCGCCGGCCTCCAGCGCCGACTCGAACTCCACCGCCTCGGCCTGCCGCTCGAGCCGGTCGGCCTCCGCCGCCCCTTCCAGCGCGGTGCGGTGGTAGCCGAAGGCCTGCGCTCGCGCCGCCTCGGCCAGCGTGGTGGACGCCGCGCGGAGGTAGACCCGCCCGCCGGCGCTCCGGCCGGCTCGCGCGGGCGGCGGTCTCCGGCAGCGCCGTGTCCAGGGCCTGCGCCAGCTCCGTGACCGGCTCGGGCGTGATCAGCCAGGCGCCGGTGAGGTCGAGCCACTCCACGCTGATGCGCAGGGCGCCCGAGCGCAGGTCGGCGGGCAGCGGCCTGAGCCCGTCCGGCGCGAGCGCGTAGACACGCAGCCCGGCGGCGTTCTCGACCGGCACATCGAGGGTGAACGGCCCGGCCCCGGCGCCGCCGACGCTGCGGCTGTCGAGCGGCCGGTCGCGGTAGGCCAGGACGAGCCGCTCGCGACCGAGCGCCAGCAAGCCGGTTGCCACGCCGGCCACGGCGCGCGGCGGCGGGAGCGCCTGCCCGCCGGCCATGAACCGCTCCATCGCGGCCATCTCGGCGCAGAGCTGGCGCATGGTCAGGCGCCGGTCCACGCCGTTGTAAGGATCGGGGCCGTCGCACAGATGCCCGGCGTGGTCGAAGAACACGCCGCGGGCGCCCGCCGCCAGCGCCGCGTAGGTGGCCAGCCGGATCTGCGCCGGCTCGGGGACGAGCAGGTACTCGCCGGCGAACCGCGCGCTGACCGCGGGGCGCTGTCGCGTGTCGCGGTAGAGATCCGGCTGCGGCGCGGCGGAGCGGAGCAGGTGCCGGCTGACGAACCCGTCCGGCGGCGCGACCTCGACCCTCGCCACCAGCGGCCCAGACATGGCCCGGCTTCGCGCCGCCAGCCCGGCCGACCAGGCGCCGTAGCTGAGCGCCTGCTCGAACAGCGCCGGGGCGGCCGCCATCGCGAACGGAGCGGCGCTCTTCCGGATCGTGAAGCAGGGCTCGGCCGCTTTGTCGGCCTCGGCCACGAGCCGGGCGGCGTCCTCGGCGCCCGGCCCGTCGGTCACGTCGGCGAAGATGGCGTTGAGCCCGTCGGCGCGCGCCTCGCCGAGCACGTCCGCAGGGTCGAAGGCCACGCCGCCGCGCCGCGCCTGGAAGGGGTAGACCAGCCCGCGCAGCGCCACCGGACGGCCGTTCGCGAGGATCTTGTCGCGCTCGACGCGCAGCTCGGCGGCGGCGGCCAGCGCGGGGAGGAGCAACGCCACCAGCAGGCCATGCCTCATGCCGGCGCCTCCGCCAGGCGCACCGGCCGGCCGCCGCCCGCCACCGACGCCGCCACACTCTCGGCCAGCACCACGTCGTGCTGGGCGGCGGACTCGCAGCCCACCTCGCCGCGGCCGATGTCCGCCAGCCAGCCGTGCAGCGCCAGCGCGTAGCCGTCTTCGACGCCGTGCGGGAAGGTCTGCGCCGAGTCCGCGGGTGAGACGCGGCGGCGGAAGCCGCGCACCAGCGATTCCTCGCCTCCCCCGGCGTAGCGCAAGCGCCCCGACTGCAGCGTGCCCGCCGAGCCGTAGACCGTCAGCGGGAGCGCCGGCCCGTGGGGCGCCAGCGTGCACTGCCCCAGTGCGCCGCAGCCGAGCTGGAGCTGCACGGTGAGGGTCTCGGCAGCCTCCACGGCGGTGACACGGACGATCCCGCCGCCCCGCTCATCCAGCTCCGCCAGCGCGCCGCCGCGGTGGCGCGAGCCCGCAGCGACGCGGGCGAACAGGCTCAGCTCGCCCAACACGCCTTGCTCCAGGCACCAGCGGGCCATGCGCAGGAGCGGCCGGCAGCGGGCCGGCACGGCGCCGCCGAGCCGGGCTGTCGCGGCCGCCTCGACGAGCGGCCAAGGCGACTCGGAGGCCGGTAGCGGCGGATCGAGCCAGACGTGCAGCCCGCGCTGGAGCAGCGCGACGGCCACCGCGTCGCGCTCGGGCGGCGGGAGGCAGAGCAGCACGCCCTGGAGACCGAGGGACTCCTCGGCCACCAGCGCTTCGGGGGAGGCGTGCAGCGCGGGCAGCGGGTGCTCCTGGAAGTCGCTCAGGTAGAGGTGCGGCGGGTCGAACGGCCGACCATCGGGCGGCGGCGGACCCTCGCCGCGCAGGCGGTGCAGGGCCGCCTCGGGCGCGGCGACGGCCACCACGCGGGCCTCGCAGACGTCGTAGTCCCAGAGGGTCTTGAGGCCGTTGAGGCAGGCATCGACGCCTCTCCCGGACCCGACGACGGCAAGGTGGATGGTCTCCGCCATGAATGCGCCAGCCGACACTGGAGTCAGTTTTCCCCGAGCGCGGGGATCGACCTCCGTCCGGGTTTACGCTGCGCCCCCGATGGGCACGGAGTGGGTGGGGGCGGACGCGTGAGGAGGTGCGCCGATGGCCGAGCCAGCCAAGCCGCGGACCGTGTCCGAGCCGATCTGGCAGATCGGCCGACTGGTGCTCCTCGATCGCGCCGGCGCCCGGCGGATCAAGCGGATGGGGCTCGCCCTCCTGATCTGCGCCGTGGCGTTCGACCTGATCTGCCTCGAGATGCCCGGCCGCTCCTACCGCGGGCCTCTCCCGCCCGTCACCGCGCACCAGCGCGACATCGAGGCGGCGCTCCGCGGCCACGTTGAGAAGCTCGCCGGCGAGATCGGAGATCGCAACACCAACGCGATGGACGGCTACCGCGCCGCCGAGCAGTACATCGTCGACGAGTTCGAGCACCTGGGCTACGGCGTGGAGCGGCAAACGTATCGCGTGGACGGCGAGTCGTGCAGCAACCTGATCGCCGAACAGCCGGGCGGCGAGCTGCGCGACGAGATCGTGGTGGTCGGTGCGCACTACGACTCCGTCGGCTGCGTCGGCTGCCCCGGCGCCAACGACAACGCCAGCGGCGTGGCCTTGGTGCTCTACCTGGCCGAAGCCTTCGCCGGCAGCTCCGGCGCGCGCACGCTCCGCTTCGTGGCCTTCGCCAACGAAGAGCCGCCGTACTTCTGGACGGCGAACCAGGGCAGCCTGGTCTACGCCAAGGAGTGCCGGCGGCGGGGCGACCGGATCGTGGCGGTGTTCACGCCGGACACGATGGGCTACTACACCGACCGGCCGCACAGCCAGAAGTACCCGCTGCCCATCGGCCTGCTCTACCCGAACAAGGGCAACTTCCTGGGGATCATCGGCAACGTGCGCTCGCGGGCGCTGGTGCGCAGGACGGTGAAGCTCTTCCGCACGCACGCCATGTTCCCCTCGGAGGGCATCGCCGCGCCGGGCGTGGTCCCGGGGATCGGCTGGAGCGACCACTGGTCGTTCTGGAAGGAGGGCTACCCGGCGGTGATGTTCAGCGACGGCGGGCCGTGGCGCTATCCCTACTACCACAAGCCCGCGGACACGCCGGAGAAGCTCGACTACGAGCGCTTCGCGCGGGCGGTGGACGGGATCGAGGCGGTGGTGGCGGAGGTGGCGGAAGCCAGCCGTTGAGAGCTGTCTACCGTTCGCCCACCACCATGCAGTGCAGCTCCAGCTTCGGCACCGTCACTCGCGCTCCTTGCGGCGTGCGCTCGGCCTTCAGCGGCTTCTCGCCGGGCACCAGGACGAAGCGCTTCCAGCCGGCGCCGCGGAACGTCACCCGAATGTCCTGGATGGGGATCACCTCGCGTCGCACGTAGAGCTGCTCGCCGGCCTGGTTCTGCCCCCGGCCGTAGCTCGAGCAGTCGTTCAGCAGGTGCACTACCAGCCGGTTGCCCTGCACGTGCGGCATGGCCTGGACGATGCTCGGTGCCTCAATCTCCACCGGCGGCGGCTCCGGCGCGGCCTGCCGCAGCGCCAGCTCCATCAGGCGGCCCAGGTACTCGTGCCCGTAGCGGAAGAACGACCAGCTCACATCCGCCGGGAGGTAGAGCGCCTTCCCCTGCCCGAACGTCGATTCCACCACCGCCGGATGGTTGGCCGTCTCGGTCTTCTTCGTCGCCGGGTCGGTGATGGCGGTGTGCAGCAGGAGCGTCGACGGGGCGCCCGCGCGCGGCTCGACCAGCAGCATCCGGCCGTGGAACGGCACGTGGCTCACAGTGTTGGCCGCCGGGTCCCACACGGACCGGGTCTCCAGCGTCCTACGCACCACCGGGTCAGTGGTCCACGGGTGCTTGGGCGCGAAGTAGAGGTAGCCGCGGCGGTTGGGCGACCAGCCGCCGCCGTACATCACCGGGTCCTCGAAGCTGCCCACCTTCTTCGCGTTGAGCAGATCGCCCAGCCCCAGGTCGTCGCGCGGCCGGCCGTACTCGTCGTAGAGCGAGGTCTCGTAGGTGGCCACCAGCCCGCCGCCCTTGCGCACGAACTCGCGCAGCGTCTGCATCTCGACCTCGGAGAGGCTGGCGCAGTTGGGCAGGAAGAGCACCTTGTAGTCGTCGCGGAGGCCTGTCTCCAGCTCGCGGTCGGTGACCAGCGCGACGGGGAGATGCCGCTCCGTCATCGCCTGGAACGCCCCGTAGACGCCCTTGACGTAGCGCCCCTTCGGGTCGTCGCGGCCGTACCACAGCTCGCTCTTCTCCGACACCACCAGCCCGCACCAGGGGTGGACCTTGGCGCCGAGGAAGTACTTCTCGCGCGCCTTCACATCCTGCATCAGCCGGGTGAGCACGTCGCGGCCGGGCACCGAGTGGGCGGGCACCGCGCCGTTGGTCAGCATCGTGGCCACCCGGGCGGCCGGCTCCTCGTAGCCGAGCTGCAGCCAGCCGGGGAGGCTGGGCGCGCCCCACATGAAGGCCCGGGTCGCCTTGCACAGCCCCGCCAGGTGCCAGTTCATGAAGCTCATGTGCAGCGGCCCGGCGAAGAACGAGGGGTCCACCGTGTCGTACCAGCCGGTCTCTTCGAGCAGCCCGTCGACCACCTCGGCCACACGCTCCGACTGGCGCAGCATGCCCGGGTTGCGGTAGCACCAGGCGTTCCAGGAGTTGCACGTCAACGCGGCGTCCGGGTTGGCGGCCTTGATGGCGCGGTTGATGTCCAAGAGCGCGGTCTCGATCTTGCGGAACTGGAAGTCGCGCCACTGCACCCACAGCGGGTTGCCGAACTCCTCCTTGGCCGGCGGGTCCTGCCCGGTCTCGGCCCTGAACTTCGCCTTGCAGGCGTCGCAGTAGCAAGCGCCGCCCATGGCATGGAACATGTCGAAGAAGATCCCGTCGACGCCCACCTCGTTCACCAGCTCCACGCAGCGGCTCTTCACCAGTTCGTGGTAGCCGGTGTTGTGGCAGTAGAAGTTGCCGACCGGCTTTCCTCCGGCATAGCGCATGCGCCAGTCGGGGTGTGCCTCGCCGAGCGCCGGCGGCTCGTACTGCGCCCAGTAGTAGGCCAGGTAGCGGATGTGGTTGGCGTGGCAGAGGCGCACCACGTCGCGGGTGCCGTCGCGGTCGCCCATGCCCGCCCAGGGCTCACCGAAGGCGCTCTTCCAGTAGAGCCCGGGCGCGTCGGCGCCGTTGTGGACGCGGGAAAACATCATCTGCACGCCGGCGGCGCCGAGATCGGCGATGACCTTGTCGGGCCACTCGGCGTTCTTCACGCCGTTCGGCAGGTCGGTGTAGGCCACGCGGGTGATGTCGTACAGCCAGCGCGGGGTGGGCGGGGCGTCGTAGCGCGGGACGGCAGCCGTGGCAGCCGTCATCAGCAGAACCCAGACAACGCTCATCGTCCTCTCCCACCGTTCAGTCCCGGCACCGCTCAGGCCCTCTCTCCTCGCGGGGCTGAGCCTGTGTTACGTCGTTCGGTCACCCCCCCTTGCCAAGGAGGGGGCATCCGAGGCGAGCAGACGGAATGGAAGCTACGGCGCGACCTCCGCCGGCACCACGTAGCTCACCACCGCCGCCCGCCCGCCGCGCGGGCCGGTGCCCTCCTGCGTCACCCGCACCGTGTACGTCCCCGCCACCGGGAACGTCACCAGCAGCGTCACCACCGCCCCGCCCATCGGCTCCGAGACGTCGCGCCGCACCAGCTCCTGCCCGTCCGCCCCGGTCACCGTCAAGCTCAATGGCCGGCCCCAGTTGCCCAGCATCAGGTACACCCGCTGCTCCTGCCCCGTCTGCTCCGCCGTGACCACTACCGGCCATTCGGCGCCCTGCCGCGGGCCGTCCACTGCCTCGTTCACGCCCCACTCGAACGCCGGGTACGCCGCCAGTGCCGGATTCCAGTAGTCGCCCTCCTTGGTGCCGTACGCGCCGATGCCCTGGCCCGAGACCGCGAACTCGCCGCACTCGCCGGCCAGGCGGCGGATCCGGATCCGGAGGTCGGCCGCTGAGCGCTGCCGGTGACGCCATTCCGTCAGGAGCGCAGCGCCCACCTGCTCCTGCCGCCGTGCCGCCGCCGCAGCCGCCTCCTCGCCGGCCCGCGGGTTGCTGGACACCAGCAGCAGCTCAGCGGTCTCGACGCGTTCGACCGTCACCGTGGCACCCTTGAGCTTGAGCGGCACGGCGCCGCGCTCGGTGATCCGCCACGCCCCGGCCGGCTTGAGCCACGGCAGCGGCGGGAGGGTCACCATCACCCCGGCCGCCGGGTTGACCCAGAACGCCTGCGCCTCCTGCCGGTAGTCCTGGTTGGCAAGCACAAGCAAAAGCGCGTCGTCGCCGCAGACGAGGGTAGAGACGCGGACCTTCGGCGCGCTGCAGGTGGCCAGCTTCGCCGGATGCGCGAGGGCCAGGTAGGGCGCCACGCTGCCCAGCTCGCGGTAGCAGCGCCCGATCTCGGCCCACTCGTCGGGATACTCGCCGCTGCCGTGGGAGACCTGCTTGCCCATCCGCTCGGTGCAGTGGATGTAGTTGAACAGCCCGCGCGCGCCGGCGCCGACGGCCTCGTAGATCATCAGCCGCTCCTCGCCGGCGGTGGGCGGGCGGGCGAAGCGGAGCTTGGCGCGAGCGGCGGGATCGTCGGGCTCCTCGTACTGGCTCTGGAAGGTGAAGGTCAGCGGTCGCGGGCCGGCGCCCTGGCGGCAGGTCTCCACCACCTCGCGGACGGTCTTGAGATCGCCGCCGAAGCAGAAGGGGTAACAGTCCACGTTGCAGACATCGGGGATCGGCCCGTAGATGAAGTAGTTGGCGGGCTTGTAGGTCATGTCGATGGTGAGCAGCGTGGGAATGACCGGGTCGGTGCGGGCGCAGTAGCGGCGGCGGTGCTCCATCTCCTGGGCGTGCTGCCCGATGCGCACGGGCGCCGGCAGCTCGGTGACGCCGTAGTCGGCGCAGTCGGGCTCGTCCTGGAGGTAGTAGGCGTACAGCCCACGGTGGCCGAGCTCGAAGTCCTGCAGCGGATTGTCACGGACGGTGGAGACGCCGCGCATGAGGAGGGTCGCCTGGCTGTCCAACTCGCCCTGCGAGCTGCGGCCGAAGTTGATGTAGCCGTTGCAGCCGTTGCGGGCGTACTCCTCGTACAGCCCATAGCCGTAAGTCGCCAGCGGGACCCAATCGTCCACGGTGCGGACGGCGCAGCCCGCGCGCGCACCCGACCGGGCGGTGACGGTGAACACGTGGTAGGAGCCGCGGGCGAGCGGCGCCGCCGGGCGGAGCACGACCGGTGACAGGCCCGAGGCGAAGCCGGGCGCGAGGAGCCTCGCGCGCGCCGTCACGTCCACGCCGTCGAGGCCCACGCGCTCGATCGTCTGCGCGGCGCCGGTGAGCCGTTCGGCGACCAGGAAGACGCGGTCGCGCGCGCCGTTGAAGCCGACCGTCTGGATCCGCAGCGGGCCGGGCTCGGGCCGGATCGTGACGGACGCGGTGGAGCCGTCGTCGAAGTCGAGCGTCAGGTCGGCGAGCCTGGTCAACGGGCCGCGGAGGCGGATGGTGACTTCGCCGAGCGCGCCGGGCGGGAGCGGGTCGGGAAGGATCCGCCACCAGATCACCGTTTGCGCCTTGCGGAGCGCGTCCAAGTCCTGTCCGTCGAGCCGCCAGGCGGAAGGGCTGACGGGCTTGGCGCCGGTGTTGCGGACGTAGGCCTGGAGCTGCCCGGCGGCACGGTAGTCCTGGCTGAAGTAGCTCTGAATCTCGCGGGCGCCCTCGAACCAGGAATACGGCGTGCCACGATCGGGCGCCCAGAGGGCGAAGTCGACCTTCACGGCGCCGAGGGCCGGGGCGGCAGCGGCGAGCAGCAGGCAGAGACGCATGGCGGGATCCTGCCGGGATGGTTGGCCGCCCCCGGCCGGGGTCCTGCGGCGTTGCTACGTGCTGAGCGACGGGACCTCCCCCTGCCCCTCTCCTTGGCAAGGAGGGGGTATGCCCGGACCACCGTTCACCGCTCACGGCTCCCGTTCCGCCACGAGCTCACAGACCCGGAACCCGCCCGGTTCGAGCGCTTCGAGACGCGGGACGATGTGGGTCAAGGCCTGCTCGCCGCGCTCGATCAGGATCCAGCGCCGGTCGAGCCGCGCGGCGGCGGCGGCGGTGGTGCCGGAGCCGGCGAAGCAGTCGAGCACGAGGTCGCCCGGCTGGG